>NZ_JBJHAG010000018.1:0-90626 GCF_054050925.1 Modestobacter sp. SYSU DS0657
CCCCCCCCCCCCCCCCCCCCCCCCCCCCCCCCCCCCCCCCCCCCCCCCCCCCCCCCCCCCCCCCCCCCCCCCCCCCCCCCCCCCCCCCCCCCCCCCCCCCCCCCCCCCCCCCCCCCCCCCCCCCCGGCCCCCCCCCCCCCCCCCCCCCCCCCCCCCCCCCCCCCCCCCCCCCCCCCAGCGCCCCGGGCACCGGCTCCACCGAGTCCGGCCGCAGCTGACCCGGACCGGCGCGGGCACGACCCGCGCCGGCCGCACCCGCGAGGACCCGCCCCGGACCACCGGTGGCGGGTCCTCGCACGTCGGCCTCGGCCGCCCGCCAGCACACGTCGGCCCCGGTGGCCCGGCCTCCCGCCCCGTGCCAGGGTCGGGTGCGGCTGGTGCCGGGCCGACTCCACCGGGTGGCCGGCCGCCCGACGAATCCGCGGGAGGACCACGACCGTGCCGGACCCGACCCCGCCGGTCGGCCGCCGCCGCCCCGGCACCCGGCGGGCCCGGCACGCGGCGAGACCCCCGGGTGACCGGCGCGCCGCCGTCCTCTGGCCGCTGACCGCGCTGGCGGTGCTGGCCGCCGTCGCCACCCGGCGGCTGTCCGCCCCCCGGCTGCCCGACGACGACACCCTGGCCGCACCGGCGGCCGTCCTGCTGCGTGGGGACGGCGACCTCGCGCTGCTGTCCCCCGACGGGCTGGGCGCGCTGCACACCGCGGTCTACGCCACCGTCACCCGCGCGTTCGCCCGGCACGACACCCTCCTCGCGGCCGAACGGGAACTGCTCGCCGTCGCCCTGCTGGTCACCGGGGTGCTGCTGTGGCGGACCGCCCGGCGGCTGGGCCTGGGCCACGCCGGGTCCGCGCTCGCCGTGCTGGCGCTCGCGGTGGTGCCGGCGCTCACCCCCCTGTCGGCCGCCGCGTCGCCGTCCTGGCTGGCCCTGCCCTGGCTGCTGCTCGCCGCGTGGCTGCTGCTGTCCGGCCGGCCCTCGCCCGCGGCCGGGACCGCCGCCGCGGTGGCCACCCTGATCGGCGTGCTGCTCGCCCCGGACGCGCTGGTCCTGCTCGTGGTCGGCGTCGCCGCCGGAGCCGCCGCGCGGACGCCCTGGCGCCGGGTGCGCGGACCGGCCCGCACCGGCCCGCCGGCCGCCCTGGGGCCCTCCGTCGGCGGGCTCGTGGCCGGCGCCGTCGTCACCCGGCTGCTGGTCGGTGCCTGGCACCCGCAACCGGGCGACCCGGCGCGCTGGGGGGCGGGCACCGCCGCGCTCGTGGTGCTCGGCGTCGGGCTGCTCGCCGTCGGAGCACTGACCGTCGTCCGGCTGCCCCGGCTGCGCGGGGCGGGCGTGGCGCTGCTGGCCGGGACGCTGCTGGGCGTCGTCCCACCCGGGCACCGGCTCCCGGCCCTGCTGGCCTGCCTGCCGCTGGCCGCGCTCCTGGCCGCGGTGCTGGTCACCGGCCTGGCCAACCGGCTCCGCACCGCCCGGCCCGCGCTCGGCCGGATCGTCCGGCCGGCCGCCGCCGGCGCCTTGGCGCTGCTGCTCGTCGCCGCGCTCGCCGGTGCCCTGACCGCACCCCGCGCCGACCTCGGTGCCCGGGCCCACGCCCAGCTGGCGGACTGGGCCCGCGAGCAGCTCCCCGACGACGCGGTGCTCGCCGCGAACCCGCGGCTGGCCGCCGAGCTGGTGCACGCCGGCATCGGCGCCGACCGGCTCGTGCCCGCGGACGGCCCGGTCACCGCCGCGACCGGCGCCCCCCCGCCGCGGCTGCAGGTCACCACCGGTGACGACCCGGCCGGCGACGCCCGCCCCCTGGCCCGCTTCCCGGCCGACTCGGCCGCGGACGACCCAGCTCCGGGCGACACGGTCCGGGACCAGACCACCGTGACCGTGGCCGACCCCGATCCGGCCGATCCGACCCCGCAGCAGCTGGCGGCCCGGCGGGAGCTCGGGGAGGCGCTGCTGGCCAACCCGGCGACCACCGCCCCGCCGGCCGCCGCCGAGCTGCTGCGCTCCGGAGCGGTCGACCCCCGGGTGCTCACCCTGCTCGCCGGCCTGGCTGCCCGGTTCGGCGTCGGGCTGGCCGGCCTGCCCGCGGTGCCCGGGGAGCTGCCCGGGGTCCCGGTCCACCTGGCCGTGCTCGGCTCCGTCGGCGGGGAGCCGCTGCCCGACGCGGCGGCGGCCGACCGGCTGCGCGCCTGGCTGGAGGCCCAACGCACGCCCTACCGGCCGGCCCGGGTGACCACCGTCGAGGACGGGCTGCTGCTGACCTGGCGGCTGGTCCCGGACCCCGACGCGATGGTGACCCCGGGCGGGGGAGGATGACCCAGCGCCACCCCGTGGGGACCGCGCGTGCAGATGCCGGCCGGCGCGGGTAGGGGTGGCGGGCACCCGAACCGACAGGAGGACGCCGATGTCCCGGCTGACCCGAGGCCCGCTGCTGCTCCTGCTGAGCGCCGGGCTGTGCGCGCTGGGCATCTCCCCGGCCGCCGCTGCCCCTGACGGTGACACCGGGCTGGTGCGGATGATGCACCTCTCCCCCGACACCCCGTCGGTCGACGCCTACATCGACTCGGTGTCCGCACCGGGCACCGGGGTGGTGCTCCCGGCGGTGACCTACGGCGACGTCTCGGCCTACCAGTCGGTGCCCGCGGGCACGTACACGGTCAGCGCCCGCGCCGCCGGCGCCGATCCCGCGAGCCCGCCGGTGCTGGCCACGACCGTCACGGTGGGCCCCGGCAGCGCGACCACGATCGCCGGCGTCGGGTACTTCGCCGAGCTGGGCTTCGCGGTCCTGCCCGACGACCTGTCGCTGCCCCCCGCAGGCCAGGCGCGTGTCCGGGTGGTCAACGCGGCGGCCGAGGTCTCCCCCGTCGACCTCGCCCTGGCCGACGGCCCGGAGCTGGCCTCGGGCCTGGAGTTCGCCCGCAACACCGAGTACCTCGACGTGCCCGGCGGCCCGGCCACCCTGACCGTGACGACGGCGGCCGGCGAGCCCACCGAGCTGCCGGTCGACCTCGCCGCCGGGTCGGTCCACACCGTGCTGCTGCTGGACCGCGACGGCGGCGGGGTCACCGTGACCACCGCGCTGGACGCCGCCAGCCCCGGCGTGGTCCCGGTCGGCGGCGTGGAAGCCGGCGCGGGTGGGGCCGCAGCCGACGGCGGTGCTCCGGTCGGCCGCACGGCGCTGGCCGTCCTCTCGGTCTCCGCCCTGCTGCTCGCCGTCCGGGGCCGGGTGGCTCCCCGCGGCCGGTCGGCCCGGCACGCGGCGTCCTGACCGGGGACCGGATGACCGAGGGCCGGCACCGGCGTCCGCGGTCGCGGATGCCGGCACGGGTGCGGCTGGGGCTCGCCGCGGTCGGCGTCATCGCCGGCGCGGCCGCGCTGCTCGCCCCCTCCCCCGCGGAACCGGCCCGGGCGGCGGCACCGCCGGCGCCGGTCGTGGTCGCCGAGACCGCCGGGACGATCACCGCCCCCGCCCCGGTCCGGCTGCGGGTGCCGGCCATCGGCGTGGACAGCCCGCTGCCCGCCATCGGCGTCGACGGCGACGGCGCGCTCGTGCCGCCCACCGACTTCACCCGGGCCGGCTGGTTCGCCGCCGGGCCCGCCCCCGGGCAGCCGGGCCCGGCGGTGCTGGCCGGCCACGTCGACGACCGCACCGGCCCGGCGGTCTTCTTCCGCCTGGAGGAGCTCGCCGTCGGCGACGAGGTGCTGGTCGACCGCGCCGACGGCAGTTCGGTCGCGTTCACCGTCACCCGGGTGGCCGCCTACCCCAAGACCGACTTCGCCACCGCGGAGGTCTACGGCCCCACCGCCGATCCGCAGCTGCGCCTGATCACCTGCGGCGGCGAGTTCGACCGCGACCGCCGCAGCTACACCGACAACGTGGTGGTCTACGCCACCGCGGCGTGATGGAACGGCCCCGTTGCAGGGGCCCGCCGCGAGCTCGGGAGCGGGGGGGAGCAGCGAGGTCCTTCGTCAGCGACGCCGGCGGCGGTTGTCCCAGCAGACCCGGTGCCAGTGCCGACGCAGGTCGGCGGCCGACTCGGTGTCCCACGGGGTCAGGTCGGAGTCCCGGGCGTAGGCGGGCCAGGTGACCAGGTGCGGCGTCCCCGGCCGGATCTCCTGGTCGCACCCCGGGCACCGGTAGGTCTTGTCCCCCACGGCCCCGGTGAGCGGGCGGACCGCCCAGTCGCCGTCGGGTGCCTCCTCCACCGGCGTCGACGGGGGGAAGGGCCGCCGCGCGGACGACCGGGAACCGCGACCGGCCGGGGAGGCCCCGGACCGGTCGCGGCGGGAGCCGCCGCGGCGGGGCACTAGTCCTGCCGACCCGCGGAGTCGCGGATCCCGCGACCGGTCCGGCGCCCGAGGTGACCGGCCGCGACCAGGTGCTCCAGCAGCGGAGCCGGCGCGAGGCCCGGCTCGCCGGACTCCGCGTGGAGCTGCCGCTGGGCCGCCAGCGCGACGTCCAGACCGATGACGTCGAGCAGCTCGAGGAGGCCAGTCGGGTAGCCGCAGCCCAGCGTCATCGCCGCGTCGATGTCGTCGGCGGTGGCGTAGTGCGCCTCCAGCATCCGCACGGCGTCGTTCAGGTGGGGGAACAGCAGCGCGTCCACGACGAAGCCGGCCCGGTCGGCGCTGGACACCGACCGGATGCCCAGCCGGTCGCAGAGCGCGTGCCCGGTGGCGGCGGCGTCCGGCGCGGTGGCGACGGTGGAGACCACCTCGGCCACCCGCAGCTCCGCGGGCGCCGGGCCGGGGACGTGCAGGCCGACGACGTCGACGGGGCGGCCGCTGGCCCGGGCGCACTGGACCACCGGCGCGCGCGAGGTGGTGGCCAGCACCGTCCCGGGCCGGGTGAGCCGGCCCAGCTCGGCGAACAGCTCCCGCTCGGCCGCAAGCTCCTCCCCCCCGGCCACCACCACCAGGTCCGCGTCGGCCAGGCCGGTCAGCTCCGCGTGACCGGCGACGGTCGTGACGTCCAGGCCGCTCGCGGCGACGCGCTCCGCGAGGGCGGTGGCCAGCGGCCCGCCGCCGACGACGCCCACGGCCTGCACCGGGCGGGCCCCCAGCGCGGCGCTGCCGGCGGCCGGGGTCTGCGCGTCGGGCACCACCTCGGCCGACCCGGGGCCGGCGTAGGTCCAGAAGCCGCGGCCGGTCTTCCGGCCCAGCAGCCCGGCGGCCGTCAGCTGGGTGAGCAGCGGGCTGGGCGCGTGCAGCCGGTCCCGCGACTGCCGGTACATCGTCTCCAGGACCTCGACGGCGGTGTCGAGGCCGATCAGGTCCAGCAGCGCCAGCGGCCCCATCGGCAGGCCGCAGCCCAGCCGCATGGCGTCGTCCAGGTCCTCCCGGGTGACGTGGCCGTTCGCCAGCATCGAGACGGCGGAGTTGAGGTAGCCGAACAGCAGCGCGTTGGCGACGAAGCCGGCGCGGTCGCCGATCGTGACGGCGACCTTGCCCAGCCGTCCGCACAGCGCCTCGACGTCCTCGACGACCGACGGCTCGGTGACGACGGTGCGCACGACCTCGACCAGCTTCATCACCGGCGCCGGGTTGAAGAAGTGCATCCCGACGACCCTGCCCGGGCGGCCGGTGGTCACGGCGAGCTCGGTGACCGGCAGGCTGGAGGTGTTGGTGGCCAGGATCGTGCCCGGCGGGCAGACCCGGTCCAGCGTGGCCAGCACCGACGTCTTCAGCTCCAGCCGCTCGGGCACGGCCTCCACGACCAGCCCGGCGACGGCGAGGTCGTCCATCGCGGTGGTGAAGCGGATCCGGGACAGGACGGCGTCCCGGTCGGCGGGGTCGAGGCGGCCGCGGGCCACCGCCCTGCCGGTGGAGGTCTCGACGTGCGCCCGCCCACGCTCCAGCGCCTGGTCGGTCACGTCGACGGCGGTCACCGACAGCCCCGCGCGGGCGAGCACCTCGGCGATGCCGGCGCCCATGATGCCCAGCCCCACGACGCCGACCTCGGTCAGTTCCCTGGCCACGCTGCCGTCCTCCCGTCCTCGGGTCGATCTCCGGTGGTACGGCCCTGCTGCATAGGCCAGCCGCGAGCTCGCGAGCGGTGGGGGGCAGCGGGGTCCTTCATCAGAAGAGCCGGGCGGAGGGGTCGTCGGTGCCCTTGAGGACGGCGTAGTCGACGGTGAGGCAGTCGATGCCCCGGTCGGTGGCCAGCACCCGGGCCTGCGGCTTGATCTCCTGCGCGGCGAACACGCCCTTGACCGGGGCGAGCAGCGGGTCGCGGTTGAGCAGCTCCAGGTAGCGGGTGAGCTGCTCCACGCCGTCGATCTCCCCGCGCCGCTTGATCTCGACCGCGACCGTGGTGCCGTCGGCGTCCCGGCAGAGCAGGTCGACCGGGCCGATCGCGGTCGGGTACTCCCGGCGCACCAGCGACCAGCCCGCGCCGAAGGTCTCCACGTGCATCGCCAGCAGCCGTTGCAGGTCGGCCTCGACGCCGTCCTTCTGCAGGCCGGGGTCGACGCCGAGCTCGTGCCGGGAGTCGTGCTCCACCGACTCGATGGTGATGATCAGCTGCTCGCCGGCCTTGTTGGTGACCGTCCACGTGCCCGCACCGTCGACGAGTTCGTCCTTGAGCGAGCACGGCGGGCTCATCCAGTTCAGCGGCTTGTAGGCCCGGTCGTCGGCGTGGATGGACACCGACCCGTCGGCCTTGACCAGCAGCAGCCGCAGCGCCGGCGGCAGGTGGGCGGTGAGCCGACCGATGTAGTCGACGGAGCAGCGGGCGATGACCAGACGCACGGGCGCCGACGCTACCGGGCCGTGGAACCGGACGGCCGCCCCCTCCGTCGTAGGAGGTGTGCGCCTGACTCCCGCGCTCCGCGCGACCGCCCTCGCCGGCCTGCTGGCCGTGCTCGCCGCCTGCGCGCAGGGCGGCAGCGCCGACGCACCGCCGTCCACGTCCTCCCCCGGCCCGGACCTGCCCGACGCCGCCGACGCGCTGGTGCTGGCGGTCGAGCAGACCGGTGGGTTCACCACCCCGGAGATGCTCGCCGCCCGGCTGCCGGCGGTGGCCGTCCACGCCGACGGCCGGGTGATCACCGAGGGCCCGGTCGTGGCGATCTACCCGGGCCCGGCCTGGCCCAACGTGCAGGTGCAGCGGATCGACCGGGACGCCGTGCGGGAGCTCGCGCAGCGGGCGCTGGACGCCGGGCTCGCGGAGGACGGTGACCTGGGCTCGCCGCCGCTCGCCGACGCCACCAGCACCCGGTTCACCCTGCGGACCGCCGACCAGACCTTCGTCCGGGAGGCCTACGCCCTGGCCGAGGGGCGTGACTGGCCCGACAGCGGGCTGACCGAGGACCAGCAGGAGGCCCGCGCCCGGCTCGCCGACCTGCGCGACGCCCTCACCGACCTGACCGCCACCCTCGGCGCGGACGCGGTGAGCGAGGCGGAGCAGTACGAGCCGACCGCCGTCGCGGCCCTGGTGCGCCCCTGGACCGCGCCGGCCGACGACCCTGCCGTCCCCGAGGACCCCGCCGCTCCCGCGGACCCGGCCTCGCCGGAGCGGGAGTGGCCCGGGCCGGCGCTGCCGGGTGAGCCGATCGCGCCGGGGGTGACCTGCCTGACCGTCGAGGGGGCGCAGGCCGCGGAGGTGGCCGCCGCCGCACGGGAGGCGACCACGCAGACCCCGTGGGTGGGCTCGGACGGCGCCCGGTGGTCGATCACCTTCCGGCCGCTGCTGCCGCACGAGCAGGGGTGCGCCGACCTGACGGCGTGACCTCGGCGGCACCCCCGCTCCGCGCCGGGCGTGTCGAGGGCACCCGGTCGCCGCGGGCTGCCAGGGTCAGCCCGTGCGGCGACCGACCACCCTGCTGGACGGTTCCCGGCGCGAGCAGCTGCTGCTCGGCGTCCTCGCCGCCCAGTTGCTGGTCGCCGCGCCGCTGGCCGTCGTCCTCGACGACCGGGTGCTCACCGCCCTGGTCACCGCCGCCCCCTCGGCCCTGGGGCTGCTGGCGGCCTACTCCGGGGCGCGGCCCGCGGTTGCCCGGTCCGCGAGCGCGACGACCTCCCGGGCCGCCCTGGACGCGACGGCGCCGGCCGTCTCGGTGCGGGTGGCCGACGTGCTGGCCTCCCGCGGCGACGGCGACGTCCGCTTCGAGGTGCTCCTGGAGGTGGAGAACCATGGCGCCACCCCGGCGCTGGTGGAGCCGGGCCGCGCCTCCCGCGGCCGGTTCCGCGACCCCGGATCGCTGCCTCTCCCCCCGCGCCGCGGCGGCGAGCACCCCGGACCGCACGTGCGCTGCCTGACCCTGCAGCTGGTGGTGCCGGCCCCCGAGGTGGCCGCGGGACTGGCCGGGTGCACCGGCCGGCGGTTCGGCTGGAGCGGCGTCACGGTCGTCCTGCTGGCGCACAACCTGGGCCGCACGGTCACCGACGAGCTGCGGCTCTCCTTCGACCTGCAGCCCTTCACCCGCGCCCCCGACGGCGGATGGGTGTGGACCGAGGCCCCGCTCACCGACGACGGCGGCTGGGGGTGGCTCGCCGGCCGGACCTACCGCGACCTGCCGTTGCCCGTCTGAACGCCCGAGCAGGGAGGCTGGACGCCGTGGCCGATCCCGAACCGTCGACAGCGACCAGCCCGCGACCGGTCCTGCGCGCCGTCTCCACCCAGGGCTGGCGGGACCTCACCTTCCTGCACTGGGCGGTCGACCCGGCGGTCGTCGCGCCGTTGCTGCCGGCCGGCACCGTGCCCGACGTGCACGAGGGCGCCACCTACGTCGGGCTGGTGCCCTTCCGGATGCTCCGCATCGGCGTGCTCGGCAGCCCCGGCCTGCCGTACCTCGGCACGTTCGCCGAGACCAACGTGCGGCTGTACTCGGTCGACGCCGCCGGGCGCCGGGGCGTGGTCTTCCGGTCGTTGGACGCCGAGCGGCTGCTGCCGGTGCTCGCCGCCCGCTGGGTGGCCCGGCTGCCCTACCTCTGGTCGCGGATGCGCGTCGAGCGCACCGGCGACCTCGTCCGCTACACCTCCACCCGCCGCTGGCCGGGCCCGCGGCCGGCGGAGAGCCGGATCGAGGTGCGGATCGGCGACCCCGTGGCCGGGGACGACGCGCTGGCCCGGTTCCTCACCGCCCGCTGGGGACTGCACCGGCCGGGCCGGCGTGGGCCGGTCTACTGGCCCAACGAGCACCCCGAGTGGCCGCTCCGGCATGCGGAGCTGGTCTCCCTGGAGGAGTCGCTGCTGGCCGCGGCCGGGCTGCCGGGCGTCACCGGCGCCCCGGACAGCGTGCTCTTCTCCCCCGGCGTCGACGTCCGGTTCGGCCCGCTGCTGCGCTGAGCCCGGCCCGGCGGACCACCGCCGGACCGGGCTCAACGCGCGGGCCCGCAGGTCAGACGGCGGACGGCTGCCGCGTGCGCAGGTCGCCGTCGACGCCGGCCGTGCCGTCCTGGTCCGCCGCGGGGCGCAGCGGGTCGGAGGTGCGGGTGGCGTTGTAGCGGTCCAGGTCCAGCAGGCCCTCGCGCTTGGCCACGATCGTGGGCACCAGCGCCTGGCCGGTCACGTTGGTGGCGGTGCGCCCCATGTCCAGGATCGGGTCGACCGCCAGCAGCAGCCCCACGCCGGCCAGCGGCAGGCCCAGGGTGGAGAGCGTCAGCGTGAGCATCACGACCGCACCGGTGACGCCGGCGGTCGCGGCGGAGCCGACCACCGAGACCAGGGCGATGAGCAGGTAGTCGGTCAGCGAGAGGTCGACGTCGAAGAACTGCGCCACGAAGATCGCCGCCAGCGCCGGGTAGATCGCGGCGCAGCCGTCCATCTTCGTGGTCGCGCCCAGCGGCACGGCGAAGGACGCGTAGCTGCGCGGGACGCCCAGGTCGGCCTCGGTGACCCGCTGGGTCACCGGCAGGGTGCCGATCGAGCTGCGGGAGACGAACGCCAGCTGGATGGCCGGCCAGGCGCCGGCGTAGAAGCGCAGCGGCGAGAGGCCGTGCAGCCGGAGCAGCACGGGGTAGACGACCAGCAGCACGATCGCGAGCCCGGCGTAGACCGCGCCGACGAAGACGCCCAGGGAACCGAGCGAGGTCCAGCCGTAGCTGGCCACCGCCTTGCCGATCAGGCCGACGGTGCCGATCGGCGCCAGCAGGATGACCCACCAGAGCACCTTCTGCACGATCGCCAGCACCGAGCGGGTCACCGACAGGAACGGCTCGGCTGCCTCCCCGACCTTGAGCGCGGCGAACCCGATGGCGACCGATACGACGATCAGCTGCAGGATGTTGAAGCTGACGCCGCCGGAGCCGTTGCCCTCGAGGCCGAGGAAGTTGGCCGGCACCAGGCCGGTCAGGAAGTCCCACCACGACCCGGTGGTGGCCGGCTCGGCGGCCTGGCCGGCGTCGACCGAGCTGTTGTCCCCGGGCCGGGTGAGCAGGCCCAGGGCGATGCCGATGGAGACGGCGATCAGCGAGGTGATCGCGAACCACAGCAGGGTCTGCCCGGCCAGCCGGGCGGCGTTGGAGACCTGCTTGAGGTTGGCGATGCTGACCACGATCGCGGTGACGATCAGCGGCACGACGATCGCCCGGAGCAGCCCGACGAAGGTGTTGCCGATGGTGGTCAGGGTGCTGGTCAGCCAGTTGGCGTCGGTGCCGGGGACCAGCGTCCCGTCGACGAACGTGCCCTCGACCGGGCCCATGGCGCGGGCGACGAGCCCGAGGGCGATGCCGACGACGAGGCCGAGGAGGACCTGGACCGCGAAGGGGACGCGGCGCAGACGTGCGAGCACGGTGGTGTGCCTTTCGGAGTGGGTGGAGGGGACGGGCGCCGGACCGCGGTCAACGGTCGGCGGTCATCCGCCCGAAGTCGATGACGCGCCGCCGCGTCAGCCCCCAGAGATCTCCCACGCGGGGACGAAGGCACCGCGGTCGGCTCCCCATTCCCGGCGGTGACCATGATCACCGGGCGTCGCGAGCCGTCGTCCGGGAGTCGCAGCCGGGTGGTCCTCCCGGTGGACACCGGTCGCGACCGCAGGTGGATGTGCCCGGCGCCCCGGGCGAGCAGGCTCGGCGGCATGCCGTCCCCGGGGAGCCGACCGTGACCGACGCCGCGCTGACCTGGGTGCAGGACCTGATGGCCTCGCCGTGGGTGCTGGTCCTCCTCTTCACGCTGGCCGCGGTCGACGGCTTCCTGCCGGTGGTGCCGGGTGAGAGCGCGGTCATCACCGCCGGGGTGTTCGCCGCGACCGGGCAACCCGACCTGGTGGCCGTGGTCGCCGTCTCGGCACTGGGTGCGTTCACCGGCGACCACGTCTCCTACCTGCTCGGACATGCGGCCGGTCCGCGGCTGCGGTCCCGGGCCCGGCCCGGCACCCGCCGGCGCGCCGCCCTCGACCGGGCCGAACGGCTGCTCACCCGGCGCGGGGGTGTCCTGCTGGTCACCGCCCGCTACGTGCCGGGCCTGCGGACGGCGGTCACCCTGACCGCCGGCGCCGTCGGCTGGCCGCTGCGGAGGTTCACGCCGTTCGCCGCGCTGGCCGCGCTCACCTGGGCCGGCTGGTCCGCCGGGATCGGGTACGTCGGCGGGCTGGCCTTCGAGCAGGACCCGCTGCGGGGTCTGCTCCTGGGACTGGGCCTGGCCCTGGCCCTGGCGGCGCTGGGCGAACTGGTGCGGGCGCTCGTGCACCGGCGTCGCCCTGCACCGGACCAGCCAGCCGGTCGCGCACCGGTGGAGATGGCGGCGAGCTGAGGACCGTCTCGTCCGCCGGCTCGGACGACCCGCCGAGGCGATCGAGACCAGGACGTTCCGCCACCCGGTGTGGTGCGCGACACTGCGGGGGTGACCGGGAGCCCGCCGACGCCGACCGTCGCCCTGTCCCCTGCCTGGCTGCACCGCGTGCTCGACGCGGCGCGCACCCGGCTGGGCATGGACGTGGCCTGGATGTCGACGTTCACCGAGAGCACCCAGCAGATCCGGGCCGCCACCGGTGCGCTGGACACCATGCACGTGCACGAGGGGATGGAGCCCCCGCTGGAGGGCTCGTTCTGCGTGCGGGTGCTCAACGGGCAGCTCCCCCCGGTGGTCACCGGTGCCCGTCGGCGTCCCGAGACGCGCGACCTGGCCGTCACCACCGATCTCGGCATCGGCTCCTACGTGGGCGCGCCGGTGCGCAGCCCGGACGGCCGTCCCGTCGGCATGCTCTGCTGCGTCAGCCAGGACGACGGCGCCCACCTGGACGGCGCGGCCGCCCGCACCCTGGAGCTGCTGGCCGACCTCATCGCCGACCGGCTGGCCGAGCCGCTGCCCGAGCCCCCGGCCGACCCCGCCGAGCGGGTGCGCGAGGTGCTCAGCGAGGGCGCGGTCGCCACCCACGTCCAGCCGATCGTCGACCTGGCCACCGGGGAGACCGTGGCGTACGAGGCGCTGGCCCGGTTCCCCGACGTCGAGGACGGACCGGCGCAGCTGTTCAGCGCCGCGATCGCGGCAGGACTGGGGGTCGAGCTGGAGGAGCTGGCCGCCCGCGCTGCGCTCGCCGTCGCCCCGCGCCTGCCGGCGGGCCGACCGCTGGGGCTCAACCTCTCCCCGCAGGCGCTGCTGCGCCGGTCGGTGACCGGCCTGCTGCTCGACCACCGGCACCTCGACCTCGCGGTCGAGGTCACCGAGCACAGCCCGGTCGACGACTACGACGCCCTGGAACGGGGCCTCCACCGCCTGCGCGAGGCCGGCATCGGGCTGACCGTCGACGACGCCGGCGCCGGGTACGCCAGCCTCCGGCACGTGCTGCGGCTGCACCCCGACGTCGTCAAGCTGGACATCGCGCTGGTCACCGGGGTGCACCGCGACCCGGCGAAGCAGGCGTTGGTGACCGCGATGGTCAGCTTCGCGGCTGCCACGGGAGCCGCGCTGGTGGCGGAGGGGGTCGAGGAGCCCGCCGAGGTCGAGTCCCTCCGGTGCCTGGGCGTGTGCCGCGGCCAGGGACACCTGTTCGGCCGCCCGGCGCCCCTGCTCTGAGCCGCCCGCCGCTCCCGGCGACCGGCAGGAGAGGATCACCGCACGCGTCGTCGAGGTGAGGAGCACCGTGGTGGAACCCGTTCGGTTCGGGCTGGTGGGGTACGGCTTCGGCGGCCGGTACTTCCACGCGCCGCTGCTCGCGGCCGCGGCGGAGGTCGACCTGGTCGGCGTCGTCACCTCCTCGGCGCAACGGCGGGAGCTCGTCGCCCGCGAGCACCCGGGCACGGCGACGTTCGGCTCACTGGCCGAGCTGCGCGCCGCCGGGGCGGAGGCGGTGGCGATCTCGACGCCCGCGGACACCCACAGCGCCCTGACCGACCAGGCGCTGGACCTGGGCCTGGCGGTCGTGTGCGACAAGCCCTTCGCGCTGGACGCCGCCGCGGCGCGGGCCAGCGCCGAGCGCGCCGAACGGCTGGGCCTGGCGCTGTCGCCGTACCAGAACCGGCGCTGGGACTCCGACTTCCGCACCGTCCGGGCGCTGGCCGAAGCGGGGACGCTGGGCACGATCACCCGGTTCGAGTCCCGCTTCGAACGTTTCGCCCCCGAGGCCGGTCCCGGGCCGTCCGGCGGCGGCACGCTGCTGGACTTCGGCAGCCACCTGGTCGACCAGGCGCTGGTGCTGCTCGGCCCGGTCACGTCGGTCTACGCCGAGTGGCGGGTCCGCGGGAACGGCCTGGACGACGACGTCTTCGTCGCCCTGACCCACGCGAACGGCGCTCGCTCGCACCTCGCCGGCAGCTGGAGCGAGGGCGCACCCGGTGACCGGTTCCGGGTCACCGGCACCACCGGCAGCTACGTCGTCGGTGGGCCGATGGACGGCCAGGAGGCCGCGCTGCTCGCCGGGCAGACCCCGGCCACCCTGGGCACCGACTGGGGCGCCGAGCCCGAGGAGCGCTGGGGGCGGGTCCGGCGCGGCGACCACGAGGACCGGGTGCCGACGCTGCCCGGCGCCTGGGACACCTTCTACCCGGCGTTCGCCGCAGCGGTGCGCGGCCTCGGCCTGGTGCCGGTGGAGTCCCGGGACGCCGTCGCCAGCCTCACCGTGCTCGACGCCGCCCGCCGCAGCGCCACCGAGGGCGTCGTCGTCCGGCTGTGAGGCACCGGCCGGTGACCACGGGTCGCCTGCGCGGCGGCAGTGGCACACTCGGTCGCGGGCCGGTGGCGGGCCGGCCCGGTCCAGCGGGGAGGTCGACGTGCCGATCGACGCCGGGAGCCTGCACTTCCTCGTCGGGCCGGCCATCGCGCTGGTCGGGCTGGCTCTGATCGGGCTGTTCCTGCGCTGGGCCTTCGCCTCGGACACCTCGTCCAAGCCGCGCCGGACCGAGGAGCTGCTCACCCCGGTGGCGACGATGACCCGCCGGGAGTCGGCGCTGGCCTTCCGGGCGGTGCTCTCCGACGCCGGCATCCGCTCGACGATCCGGCACCCCGCCGCCCACCGCTCCGACGTGCTGGTCTTCCCCGAGGACCTGCCGCGCGCCCGCGCGCTGGCACTGTCGTTCCACGGGCGGTGAGGAACGGTCCCCACGCCCCCGGACCTCGCTCGGTTCGACCCGGGCCCTGCACGGGGCCGGTCGCGGGTCAGCCCGGCCGCTCGGTCCGCTCGATCTGCACCCCGACGCCGCGCAGCTGCTCCAGGAACGCCGGGTAGCCGCGGTCGATGTGGTGCACGTCCTGCACCTCGGTCACCCCGTCGGTGAGCAGGCCGGCGAGCACCAGCCCGGCTCCGGCGCGGATGTCGGTGGCCAGCACCGGAGCGCTGGACAGCCGCTCCCGGCCCCGGACCACCGCGTGGTGGCCGTCGATCCGCACGTCCGCGCCGAGCCGGACCAGCTCGTTGACGAACATGAAGCGGCCCTCGAAGACGTTCTCGGTGATCAACGCGGTGCCCGTGGACACCGCGGCCAGCGCGACCGCCATCGGCTGCAGGTCGGTGGGGAACCCCGGGAAGGGCAGCGTGACGATGTCGACCCCGCGGGGCCGGTCGTCCATCGCGACCCGTACGCCGTCGGGCCGGGTCTCGACGGTCGCGCCGGCAGCGACCAGCTTCTCCAGCGGCACGGCGAGGTGGTCGGCGACCGCGCGCTCCACCAGGACGTCGCCACGGGTCATCACCGCCCCGATCGCCCACGTGCCGGCGACGATCCGGTCGGGCACCGTCGTGTACTCGACGGGGCGGAGCTCGGGAACCCCCTCGACGGTGATCGTGGAGGTGCCGGCGCCCTCGATCCGGGCCCCCATCGCGGTGAGCATCCGGCACAGGTCGACGATCTCCGGCTCGCGGGCCGCGTTGTCGACCACCGTGGTGCCCTGGGCCAGGGCGGCGGCCATCACCAGGTTCTCGGTGGCGCCCACCGACGGGAAGTCCAGCCAGATGGAGGTGCCGACCAGCGTCGGGGCGGTGGCGATCAGGAAGCCGTGCTCGTTGACCACCGTGGCGCCCAGCCGCTCGAGGCCGGCGACGTGCATGTCCAGCCCGCGGGAGCCGATCGCGTCGCCACCGGGCAGGGCGACCTTGGCGGTGCCCAGCCGGGCGACCAGCGGGCCGAGGACGCTGATCGAGGCGCGCATCCGGCGCACCAGGTCGTAGTCGGTCTCGCTGGAGGGCTGCTCCGGGACGTCGATGAGCACCCGGCCACCCCCGCTGCGGCTCTCCCCCTCGCGCGCCGGGTACCGCTCGTAGCTGACGTCGCAGCCCAGCCGGCGCAGCACCTCGCCCATGATCTCGACGTCGAGGATGTCGGGCACCTCGTCGAGCGTGGTTCGCCCCGGGGCGAGCAGGGCGGCGGCCATCAGCTTGAGGGCGCTGTTCTTCGCGCCGGTGACCCGGACCCGTCCGCGCAGCGACGTCCCGCCGGTCACCTCGAAGCACTCCACCGGAACACCCTACGGCCGCTCTGCTGCACGGCCCCACCGCGAGCCTGCGAGCGGTGGGGGCAGCAGGGTCCGTCTTCTAGGCTCCTGACCATGACCGTCCGGCTGACCCGCATCTACACCCGCACCGGTGACGCCGGTCAGACGCACCTGGGCGACATGTCCCGGGTGACCAAGACCGACCGCCGGCTGATCGCCTACGCCGACGTCGACGAGACCAACAGCGTGCTGGGCGTCGCGCTGGCCCTGGGCTCCCCCGCCCCCGAGGTGGCCGCGCTGCTGAGCTCGGTGCAGAACGACCTCTTCGACGTCGGCGCCGACCTGTCCACGCCGGTGGTCGCGGAGCCCGCGCACCCGCCGCTGCGGATCACCGGCGCGTACACCGAGCGGCTGGAGGCGGCGTGCGACGAGCACAACGCGCAGCTGCCCGCGCTCACCTCGTTCGTGCTGCCCGGCGGGACGCCGCTGGCCGCACTGCTGCACCAGGCCCGCACGGTGGCCCGGCGGGCCGAGCGGAGCGTGTGGGCGCTGCTGGAGGTCGACGCCGGGCACACCAACGCCGAGACCGCCCGCTACCTGAACCGGCTCTCGGACCTGCTGTTCATCCTGGCCCGGCGGGCGAACCCGGACGGTGACGTGCTGTGGCAGCCCGGCGAGCACAGCGGCGCCCACGCCCAGCGGGACGCGAGGGAACAACGCTAGTCACCACTGGAACGGCCCCGCTGCAGGGGCCCGCGCCGAGCCTGCGAGGCGTGGGGGGCAGCGGGGTCCTTACCGGTCGACGGGCGGGGCGGACTCGATCCAGGACAGGAAGCCGGTCACCGTCGAGGGGTCCATGGCCAGCTCCTGCGGGCCCGCGCCGGTGCGGCAGGTCAGCACCACGCTCTCGGCCGGCAGGGCCAGGTCGCCCTGGTCCGGGCGGCGCCGCGCGTCGACCCGGAACTCCCCGCGGCACAGCCGCCGGTTGGGCCGCACCGAGAGGGAGAGCGCCCGGTACCAGAGCAGGGTGTCACCCGAGTACCAGGCGACGCCGAGCGCCCAGCGACCGGCGTCGGGAGGCCGCAGCCACATCGTCACCGCGCCCAGCCCGGAGAGCAGGAACCGGCGGCGCAGCAGGAAGGCGGCGATCAGCGCCACCAGCAGCACGCCGGCGACGACCAGGACGAGGGTGGTCACCGGGGCGGGGCGGGCGGGCGCGAGGGGGCGGTCCGGGCGATCAGGCGTCCTGGCCGGCGGCCCGCAGCCGGGACTGCGCGCGACGTGCGGCCGCGACCGCCTCGGGGTCGTCCCCGGCCTGCTGGGCGCGGCGCAGCGCCTCACGCGCCCGCTCGACGTCGATCTCGTTCGCGAACTCCGCGGTCTCGGCGAGGATGGAGACACCCTGGCCGGTGACGGAGAGGAAGCCCCCGTGCGCGGCGACGAGGAGCTCCTCGCCGGACTCCTGCTGGATGCGGACGACCCCGCCGGGGGCCAACTCGCCGAGCAGCGGCGCATGGCCGGCCAGCACACCGATTTCGCCTTCGGTGGTCCGCGCGATCACCCGGGTGGCCTCGCCGGACCAGATCATCCGCTCCACGGCCACGAGCTCGACCTGCAGGGTCGCCACGACACTCCTCGGGGGTCACCGGGCCGGCGGTCAGCCGGCGGTGCGGGCCACCGGTCCGGCTGGACGCGGCGACGGGTCGTCTCCACTCTAACTGCAGCCGTGGCGGCACCTCGCCAACGGTCCCAGTGCCCCGGTGGCGGGGGCCGCGCTGAGCGTGCGTCGTGCGGGGTCTCGGCCCCCGTCCAGGGCACCGCCCCGACGGGTGGGGAGGACCGGGCCCTTCGACGTGCTCAGGCGCTGCGGCGATACACGACCGTCCAGCGGCCCAGCCGCACCTGGGGGTGCCAGACGACGGAGGGCGGAGCCCACTCCTCGTCGCTGAAGGAACGCCCCTCGACCGGCGCGTAGGGCGGCCAGCTCCACTCCAGGTCGTCGACGTGCCGCGGCTCGTCGGCCTCCCCGCAGAGCCCCGCCGCGAGCCCGCGAGTGGCGGGGGGCGGGGGGGTCCTTCTCTTGTGCACGTGCCGAACTCCCGAGTGCCGCACCCGCCGGTCGGGTGCTTCGCAACCATCGTCGTCACGTCCGGACGATTCCTGGAGGCCCGGGTGCGGCGACCACCCGATCGGGCGGTCCACCGCTGCGCGTCGTCACCGTCCGCTCGGGCGGGACGACAACGGCCGGGCCTCCCCGAAGGGAGACCCGGCCGCTGGTGACCTGGTGGAACGGCCACCCTTCAGGGGCCCGCGCCGAGCCTGCGAGGCGTGGGGGGAAGGGTGGTCCTTCCTCAGCTCTTCTTGAGCTTGTCGAAGTTCCGCTCGAGGTCCTCGAGGCCACCGCACATGAAGAAGGCCTGCTCGGGGACGTGGTCGTACTCGCCGGCCGCGACCGCCTTGAACGCCTGCAGCGTCTCCGACAGCGGGACGTAGGACCCCGGCTGACCGGTGAACGCCTCGGCGACGAACATGTTCTGCGACAGGAAGCGCTCGATGCGACGGGCCCGGTTGACGGTGACCTTGTCCTCCTCACCGAGCTCGTCGATGCCGAGGATCGCGATGATGTCCTGCAGCTCCTGGTAGCGCTGCAGGATCCGCTGCACCTCGCGGGCGATGTCGTAGTGCTCCTGCCCGATGTACTGCGGGTCGAGGATCCGGCTGGTGGAGTCCAGCGGGTCGACGGCCGGGTAGATGCCCTTCTCGGAGATGGGCCGGGAGAGCACGGTCGTCGCGTCCAGGTGGGCGAACGTGGTGTGCGGCGCCGGGTCGGTGATGTCGTCGGCGGGCACGTAGATCGCCTGCATCGAGGTGATCGACCGGCCGCGGGTGGAGGTGATCCGCTCCTGCAGCGTGCCCATCTCGTCGGCCAGGGTCGGCTGGTAGCCCACCGCGGAGGGCATGCGCCCGAGCAGCGTGGAGACCTCGGAGCCGGCCTGGGTGAACCGGAAGATGTTGTCGATGAAGAGCAGCACGTCCTGGTCGGCCTCGTCGCGGAAGTACTCCGCCATGGTCAGCGCCGAGAGCGCGACCCGCAGCCGGGTGCCCGGCGGCTCGTCCATCTGGCCGAAGACCAGCGCGGTCGAGTTGATGACACCGGACTCGGTCATCTCGGTGATGAGGTCGTTGCCCTCACGGGTCCGCTCCCCCACCCCGGCGAAGACCGAGACGCCACCGAACTCCTGGGCGACGCGACGGATCATCTCCTGGATGAGGACCGTCTTGCCCACGCCGGCACCACCGAACAGACCGATCTTCCCGCCACGCACGTAGGGCGTCAGCAGGTCGATGACCTTGATGCCGGTCTCGAGCAGGTCGGTGCGACCCTCGAGCTGGTCGAACTTCGGCGCGTGCCGGTGGATCGTCCAGTGCGGGGCGTCCTCCCCGTAGCCGGGGGTGTCCAGGCACTCGCCGAGTGCGTTGAACACGTGGCCGGTGACGGCCTCACCGACGGGCACGGAGATCGCCGAGCCGGTGTCGGTGACCGGCGCCCCACGGACCAGGCCGTCGGTCGGCGCCATGGAGATGGTGCGGACCACGTTGTCACCCAGGTGCTGGGCGACCTCGAGGGTCAGCGTCTTGCGGAGGTCGGCCAGGGTGACGTCGACCTTCAGCGCGTTGAACAGGTCGGGCATCGCGTCGCGGGGGAACTCGACGTCGACGACCGGCCCGGTGACCCGGACGACGCGGCCGGAGCCGGTCGTCTCCCGGGTGGTCGGACGGTCCTCGGTGACGGTCATCTGTGCTGCTCTCCTGCCCTCGGGCTCGGTGGTCCTACGTCTTCAGTGTCCCCGGCGGCGGCGGTCTGCGCCGTCGCCGGGGACGGTGGAACGGGTGCGGGGGTCGGTCGTCCCGACCCTCAGTCGTCCTGGCCCGCGGAGACGAGTGCGTCGGCGCCGCCGACGATCTCGCTGATCTCCTGGGTGATCTCCGCCTGCCGGGCCTGGTTGGCCTGGCGCGACAGGTTCTTGGCCAGCTCCTCGGCGTTGTCCGAGGCGGACTTCATCGCCCGCCGCCGCGACGCCGACTCCGAGGCCGCGGCCTCCAGCATCGCCGCGTAGATGCGGGTGGTGACGTACTTGGGCAGCAGGGCGTCGAGCAGCTGCTCCGGGGAGGGCTCGAACTCGTAGGAGGCCACCGGCTCGGAGCCGTTGGTGGACTGCTGCTCCTCCTCGAGCTCGTCGACCTCCTCGACGACCAGCGGCGCCATCCGCTTGGCGACGGGCACCTGGGACAGCAGCGAGCGGAACTCGGTGTAGACGATGTGTAGCTCGTCGACACCCAGCACGCCGTCGGCCCCGGCCCCGCGGGGGGCTCCCGCGTCCGCAGTGTCATCGTCCTCACCGGCGGTGAATGCCTCGATGAGGGTGGAGCCGACCTCCTGGGCGTTCTCGTACCCGGGCTGCTCGGAGAAGCCGGTCCAGCTGTCCTCGATGGCGCGCTCGCGGAACCGGTAGTACGTCTCGCCCTTGCGGCCGACGACGTACAGCAGCGGCTCCTTGCCCTCGTCGCGCAGCAGGCCGAGCAGCTCCTCGGTACGCCGCAGGACGTTGACGTTGTAGGAGCCGGCGAAGCCCCGGTCGGAGGTGATCACCAGCACCGCCACCCGGCGCGGATTCTCCCGCTCGGTCAGCAGCGGGTGATCGAGGCTGGCGGAACCCGCCAGCGCCGAGAGCACCCGGGTGATCTCCCGGGAGTAGGGCTTGGAGGCCTCCACCCGGGCCTGGGCACGCACGATGCGGGCGCCGGCGATCAGCTCCTGCGCCGAGAAGATCTTCTTCGTCGACCGCGTGGAGCGGATCCGGCGCCGCAGCGCGCGCAGGCTACCGGCCATGTCAGGAGCTCCGCTTGACCCGGACGGTCTCCTGACCGCGCTCGCTGGCGTCCAGGGACTCGACCTCGGGCTCGTTGACCTGCAGGGACTCGCCCTCGCCGGTGGTGAACTGGCCGTAGAAGGCCTCCACCGCCCGCTCCAGGCTGCTCACCGTGTCATCGCTGAGCACCTTGCTGTTGCGGATGTCGTCGAAGACCGTGTTGTCGCCCCGGGCGATGAAGTCCAGGAACTCCGACTCGAACCGGCGCACGTCGCTGACCGGCACGCGGTCGAGCTTGCCGGTCGTGCCCAGCCACAGCGAGACGACCTCGCGCTCCACCGGGTACGGCGAGTACTGCCCCTGCTTGAGGAGCTCCACCAGCCGCTGGCCGCGGTCGAGGGTGGCCCGGCTGGAGGCGTCGAGGTCCGAGGAGAAGGAGGAGAAGGCCTCCAGCTCGCGGAACTGCGCCAGGTCCAGGCGGAGCCGGCCGGCGACGGACTTCATCGCCTTGATCTGCGCCGACCCACCGACGCGGGACACCGAGATGCCCACGTTGATCGCCGGACGCACCCCGGAGTTGAACAGACCGGTCTCGAGGAAGATCTGCCCGTCGGTGATCGAGATGACGTTGGTCGGGATGTACGCCGAGACGTCGTTGCCCTTGGTCTCGATCAGCGGCAGGCCGGTCATCGAGCCCGCGCCCAGCTCGTCGTTGAGCTTCGCGCAACGCTCGAGCAGGCGGGAGTGCAAGTAGAAGACGTCGCCGGGGTAGGCCTCGCGGCCCGGCGGGCGGCGGAGCAGCAGCGACACGGCGCGGTAGGCCTCGGCCTGCTTGGACAGGTCGTCGAAGACGATCAGGACGTGCTTGCCCTCGTACATCCAGTGCTGGCCGATGGCCGAGCCGGTGTAGGGGGCGATGTACTTGAAGCCGGCGGCCTCCGAGGCCGGGGCGGCGACGATGGTCGTGTACTCCATCGCGCCGGCGTCCTCGAGGGCGGCACGGGTGGCCGCGATCGTGGAGCCCTTCTGGCCGACGGCGACGTAGATGCAGCGGACCTGCTGCTTCGGGTCGCCGGTCGCCCAGGCCTGCTTCTGGTTGATGATCGTGTCCAGCGCGATGGCGGACTTGCCGGTCTGCCGGTCACCGATGATCAGCTGGCGCTGGCCGCGGCCGATGGGCGTCATGGCGTCGATCGCCTTGATGCCGGTCTGCATCGGCTCGTGCACCGACTGCCGCTGCACCACGGTGGGCGCCTGCAGCTCGAGGGCGCGGCGGGTGGTGGTCTCGATCGGGCCTGCACCGTCGATCGCGTTGCCGAGCGGGTCGACGACCCGACCCAGGTAGCCGTCACCGACCGGCACGGAGAGGACCTCACCGGTCCGGCGGACCGTCTGGCCCTCCTCGATGCCGGCGAAGTCACCGAGGATGACGACACCGACCTCGCGGGTGTCGAGGTTCAGCGCCAGGCCGCGCACGCCGCCCTCGAACTCGAGCAGCTCGTTGGTCATGACCGAGGGCAGGCCCTCGACCCGGGCGATGCCATCGCCGGACTCGGTGACGACCCCGACCTCTTCCCGGGAGACGTCCGGGGTGTAGTCGGAGACGTAGTTCTGGATGGCACTGCGGATCTCGTCCGCGGAGATCGTCAGCTCGGCCATGGCTCTCGCGTCCTCTTCTGCTGGTGTCTGTGGGTGGTGGGGCGGGCCGGATGCAGGCGGCAGACGGCGGGGGTCAGCCGGCCAGTCGCCGTCCGGCGGCCTCGAGTCGGTGGGCGATGCTCCCGTCGATGACCTCGTCGTCGACGCGGATCACCAGCCCCCCGAGGACCGTCGGGTCGATCTGGACCTGCAGCCCCATGGTGCGCCCGTAGATCCGTTCGAGGGCGGTGATGAGCCGCCGCTGCTGGGCCTCGGTGAGCGGGACGGCGCTGGTCACCGAGGCGACCGACCGGCCGCGCCGGTGGGCGGCGACCGTGGACAGGCGCTCGACCTCGTTCTCCGCGTTGAAGACGTGCGAGCTGGTGAGCGAGTTCCGCAGCAACCGCTCGGTCACCGGGCTGACCTTCCCGGCCAGCAGCCGGTCGAGCAGCTCGAGCTTCCCGGGGCGGGGGGCGGACCGGTCGCCGAGGATCCGGCTCAGCTCGGGGTCCGCGGCCACGATGCGGCCGAATCGGAACAGCTCGTCCTCGACGCCGTCGAGCTCCCCGCGGGCGTCGGCCGCGTCGAGCGCGGCCTCCGTCGCCAGGGTCTCGGTGGCCTCGACGAGGTCCAGCGGCCGGGACCACCGCTGCCGGGCCACCGTCTCGACGACGTCGAGGGCGGTGGCGCCGACCTGCGCGGACAGCAGGCGACGAGCCAGCCCGGCCCGGTCGTCCGGGCGGACGGACGGGTCGGAGAGCGCGCGCCGCAGGGTGATCTGGCCGTCGAGCAGGTGCGCCACGGCGAACAGCTCGTCGGCCAGCGTCAGCAGCGACTCGCCGCGGGTGCGGCTGCGCGCCCCCGCGGTGTGCTGCTCCAGCTGCGCCCGGGAGGCCTCCAGGGCGGCCCGACTCGCGGCGTGCATCAGCGAGTGCCCCCGGACGTGGCGGTCATGCCGTCCAGGTCGTCCAGGAACCGGTCGACGGTGCCGCTGCGGCGCGCGTCGTCGGCCAGGGACTCACCGACGACCCGGCCGGCCAGCTCGACGGCGAGCGTGCCGATCTGGCCGCGCAGCTCGGTGACCACCTGCTGACGGGAGGCAGCGAGCTGCTCCTCGCCGCGGGCGACGATCCGCGCGGACTCCTCCTGGGCCTGCGCCCGGAGCTCCTCGATGATGCGCTGCCCCTCGGCGCGCGCGGCGTCGCGGATCTGCGCCGCCTCGGTGCGGGCCT
This sequence comes from Modestobacter sp. SYSU DS0657, assembly GCF_054050925.1. Taxonomy (NCBI): domain Bacteria; kingdom Bacillati; phylum Actinomycetota; class Actinomycetes; order Geodermatophilales; family Geodermatophilaceae; genus Modestobacter; species Modestobacter sp. SYSU DS0657. The sequence goes on from NZ_JBJHAG010000018.1 coordinate 23,538, forward strand.
CGGCCAGCTGGGCGCGGTACTGCTCCAGCGCCGCCTTGGCCTCGGCCTGCATCGCCTCGGCCCGCTCGATCCCGCCCTCGATCGCCTCGCGGCGGGCCTGGAAGACCTGCTCGAAGCGGGGGGCGACGAACTTGACCACCACGAAGAGCAGGATCAGGAAGGCGATCAGCCCGATGATGATCTCGCCGATCGGCGGGATGAGCGGATTGGTGCTCTCCGCGGCCAGGATGCTCATGCTCACAACGTCCCTGTCTGGAGTGGGTACCGGTGGTGATCCGGGTGGATCAGCCGTAGACGAGGGGGGCGACGAAGCCGATCAGGGCCAGCGCCTCGGCGAGGGCGAAGCCGAGGAAGGCGTAGGTACGGGTCAGGCCGGCGGACTCGGGCTGGCGAGCGGTCGCCTGGATGTAGGCAGCCCAGACCAGACCGACACCGATGCCGGGGCCGATCGTGGCGATGCCGTAGCCGACCGAGCCGATGTTGCCGTCGATCTCAGCGAGCAGGTCCATCATCGCGGGGTGTTCCTCCTGTGTCGTCGCCCGGCGGGGGTCCGTCGGGCGGCTGGCGGGGTCGTGCGGGTGGTGCAGTCAGCAGGATCGTCGCAGGTCGCGCCGCCATCGGGACGGGGACCCCGGCGATCCGGGGGGCGCCGAGGTCAGTGCGCGGCCTCGACCGAGCCGTTGAGGTAGGTGCCCATCAGCATCGTGAAGACGTAGGCCTGCAGGAAGATGATCAGCAGCTCGAAGAACGTCATCACGATCGCCATCAGCGCCGAGAGCGGGCCGAAGACCATCGAGAAGTTACCCACCGTGAACAGGTAGGTGGCGCCCAGCGCGAAGGTGACCAGCAGCATGTGGCCGGCGAAGAGATTGGCGAAGAGCCGGATCGCCAGGGTGAAGGGCCGCACGATGAAGTTCTGCAGCAGCTCGAGCGGCGTGATCAGGATGTACATCGGCTTCGGCACGCCGGGCAGGAAGGCGATGTCCCGAAAGTAGGGGACCAGGCCCTGGTTCTTGATGCCGACCGCGATGTAGACGACCCAGCAGACCAGCGCGAGGACCAGCGGGAAGGCGAACCGCGCCATCGGCGAGATCTGGATGCCCGGGATGATCGCCAGCATGTTGTTGGCCAGGATGAAGAAGAACAGCGAGGCCAGGAAGGGCGCGTACGGCAGCCCCTTCGGACCGACCACGTCGCGGGCGATGCCGTCGCGCACCAGCGAGTAGCCGGACTCCGCGAGGAACTGGAGCTTGCCCGGCACGACCTGCGCCTTGCGGGCGGCCAGCACCAGGAAGACGAGCATCGCGGCCGTGGCAAGCCACATGGCGAGGATGATCCGGTCGAAGTCGAACTGGACTCCGAGCGCGGAGAAGCCGAACAGGGTCTCGGGGAAGAACTCACCGATGCCGGGCGCCACGAAGCCGCCACCGGGGTCGCTCTCCACAGCGAGCACGTCGCCGAGCGCGTGGGCGCTGGAGGTCACCGTTGTCCCTTCTGCGTCCTGGGCCGGCTCCGTCGTCCGCCCGGGTTGGTGCCGGTGTGCTGCCCGGGGACCGGGTCGAGCGCACCGTACTTCTTGACCACAACGTAGATGGCCACCGTCACGCCGAGCACCACGCCCACCGGCAGGAGGAAGACAGTCCCCAGCCACCGGTCGAGCAGCCACCCGACCCCGCCCCACACGGCCATCCCGGAGATCATCGTCCCGGTGACCGCCCAGCCCATGTCGGCCCCGCTGGGCTGACGAGCTGGGTGCGCGGGTCGTGGTCGGGCTTCCCCGCGAGCGGGCAGGTCCTCGGCCATCGCGTCGGACACTATCAGCCGCGTGTCGCGGCCTCACCGGGTCCGGCGTCGGCCCCACCCCGGGGCGGGGGTGGGGGCACGTAGAACAGCTGCCGGGTCCACACCCACCGGAGCTGCACGCCGCTCCACAACAGCGCCCCGACGATGACCGTCCAGGCCATCACCCGCCGGTCCGGCCAGCCGTCCTCCGGCAGCGCGGTGAGCAGCGGGAAGAGCAGCACGGCCTTGAGCCCGAAGGTGCCCAGCGCGGCCGGCAGGGTCCAGGTGTCGTCGACCCGGCCGGCCCAGCCGACCACCGCGCCGGAGACGCAGAAGAAGAAGCTGACCACGGCACTGCCGAGCAGCACGGTCAGCGCATCCGCCCAGCTCAGCGCGATGCCGACGACCAGCGCGGCGACCGCGGCCAGCACGGTGGTGACCAGCACGCCGACCCGCAGGAACGACAGGTCCCACGGCACGGCCGACCGGCCCGGGTTCGGGGCGGTCACCGGCGCACCCCCGCCGGCGGGGCCGCGCCGGCCCGCGTGGGCACCGCGTCGGGTTGCGCCGGGACGGCCTCGGCCGCCCCCCTCCCCCGCGCCGCGCGGGTCGCGGGGTGGGCGGTGCGGCTGCGCTCGCGCATCGCGGCGAGCTCGGCCTGACGAGCGGCGATCGCGGCCCGACGGGCGCGCGGGCTGAGGACGACGACCACCCCGACGACCAGCAGCGCGCCGATCACCACGAGCACCTCGACGGTGCCGCCGGTGATGGACAGCGCGACGGCACCGAAGCTCAGCAGGGCGGCCCAGAAGTACATGATCAGCACCGCCCGGCGGTGCGAGTGACCGATGGACAGCAGCCGGTGGTGCAGGTGCATCTTGTCCGGGGCGAACGGCGACTGGCCGCGCAGGCTGCGCCGGACGACGGCCATGAGCAGGTCGACGAAGGGGATGAAGAGGACCGCCACCGGCACCAGGAGCGGCAGGGTCAGCGGGAGCAGGCTGGCCGCGGAGCCCAGCGTCTGCGAGTCGGTCTGCCCGGTGGCCGAGACCGCGGCCGCGGACAGCATCAGCCCGACCAGCATCGACCCCGAGTCGCCCATGAAGATCCGCGCCGGGCTGAAGTTGTGCGGCAGGAAGCCCAGGCAGGCGCCGGCCAGGACGGCGGTGATCAGCGCCGGGGCGCTGGAGACGTCGTCGTAGCCGATGTAGCCCAGGTGGTAGCTGTAGGCGAAGAACGCCAGGGCGGCGATCGCCGAGACACCCGCGGCCAGGCCGTCGAGGCCGTCGATGAAGTTCAGCGCGTTGACCGTGAGCACGGTCAGCAGCACGGTGGCCGGCACCCCGACGTCCGGGCCCAGCGAGAGGGTGCCGATGTCGGCCACCGGCAGGAACACGTAGGCCAGCTGGACGCCCAGCAGGACCATCACCCCGGCCGCGGCGATCTGACCGGTGAGCTTGGTGAGCGCGTCGAGGCCGAACCGGTCGTCGAGCACCCCGAGCAGGCAGATCAGCCCGCCGGCGACCAGCACGGCCACCGTCTGCGAGCTGAACTCGAAGCTGCGCTGCAGCGACGGCAGCTGCGAGGCGACCAGCACGCCGGCGGCCACCCCCAGGTACATCGCTACTCCCCCGCCGCGAGGCGTGGGGATGACGTGCACGTCGCGGTCGCGGACCGCCGCCATCACCTTGAAGCGGACCGCCGCCACCCGCACCACAGGGGTCGCCAGGAAGGTGACCAGACCCGCGGCGAGCAGGACGACGGCGTACTCGCGCATGCGATCAGCGGGCCGTCGTGCGCGTTCCGGACGGACGGGTCATCGCGGTGCACTCCAGAGCGGTGGTGGGACGTCGGCGCCCGCAGCGCCCGGGGCGGGGCACGTGACTGGACACGCCACGGTATCCCGTGCCCGCGCCCCTCCCCTGCCAGACAGCTGTGAACTGCGCTCGCGCCCGGCGCGCTAGTCGGTGACCTCGGGCACGATCTCGCGCAGCCGCTCGACGTCGATGGCGCCGTGCCGGAGCACCCGCGGGGTCGGCGCGGTGCAGTCGACGATCGTGCTCGCCGCGCTCCCGGTCCGCGGCCCGGCGTCGAGCACCACGGCGGCGTGCTCGCCCAGCTGGGCCACCGCCTCCTCCGCGGTGGTCGCCGCCGGCCGGCCGGAGCGGTTGGCGCTGGAGACCGCCAGCGGGCCGGTGCGTCGCAGCAGGTCGCGGGCCACGTCGTCGTCGGGCAGGCGGACCGCCACCGTGCCCTCCGCGTCGCCGAGGTCCCACGCCAGCGAGGGCGCGTGCTCGACCACCAGGGTCAGCCCGCCCGGCCAGAACGCCTCGGCCAGGGCGTGGGCGACCTTCGGGACGGTCGCCACCAGGCCGGCCAGGGTGGACGCCTCACCGATGAGCACCGGTGTGGGCATGCTGCGACCGCGGTTCTTGGCGGCCAGCAGCCGGGTGACGGCCGCCGGGGTGAAGGCGTCGGCCGCGACGCCGTACACCGTGTCGGTGGGCACGAGGACGAGGTCACCGCGCGAGATGGCGACCGCCGCGGCGGTCAGCCCCTGCTCGCGCTGGTCGGGGTCGCTGCAGTCGAAGACGTCGGGCACGAGTGCGCAGTCTGCTCCACCGCACGTGGCCCGCCGCGAACAGGTGGACGCCGGCTACGTGGCGGGGTGGTGCCCGGCCCGCTGGGCCGTGGCGTAGCGCGGCCGGCCGGCGAGGTCGGCGTGGTCGGCCACCTCGGTCCAGCCACCGTGCGCGCGGACCAGCGCCGGCAGCGACGCCCCCTGCTGGTCGGCGTGCTCGATGCCCAGCCACCCGCCGGGCCGCAGCAGGCGGGCCGCGGTGTCCAGCAGGCCACGGACGACGTCCAGACCGTCCGGGCCGCCCCACAGCGCCAGCGGCGGGTCGTGGTCGGCGACCTCCCGGGGCAGGCCGGCGCCGTCGGGCACGTAGGGCGGGTTGGAGACGACGACGTCGACCGCGCCGTCGAGCTCGCTGAGCAGCTGCGGATCGGTCATGTCACCGGCGCGCACGTCGACCGGGGCGTCGCCGGCGGCGGCCCGGGCGCGGGCGTTGTGCCGGGTCCACTCGATCGCCCCCGCGTCGCGTTCGACGGCGACCACCCGGGCACCGGGGTGCTCGTGGGCGACGGACAGCGCGATCGCCCCCGAGCCGGTGCCCAGGTCGACGACGAGGGGCGCGTCCCGACCGGCGATGCGGTCCAGCACCCAGCCGGCGATGAGCTCGGTCTCCGGGCGGGGCACGAACACCCCGGGCCCGACCGCGAGCTCCAGGTGCCGGAACGGAGCGGTGCCGGTGAGGTGCTGCAGCGGCACCCGGTCGGCGCGGAGCTCGACCCACCCGGCGAACCGGTCGGCGGCGGCCGCGGGCACGTCGCCGGCGGTGAGCAGGCCGGCCCGGGACGTGCCCAGGACGGCGGCGAGCAGCAGCTCGGCGTCGACCCGCGGCGACTCCACCCCGGCCTCGGCGAGCCGGCGGGCGGCGTCGGCGAGCAGGGTGCGGGCGGCGGTCAGGAGCCGGCCGCCAGCAGCTCGGCGGTGTGCGCGGCGGTGAGCGCGTCGATCACCGGGTCCAGCTCGCCGTCCAGCACCTGGTCGAGGTTGTGCGCCTTGAAGCCGACCCGGTGGTCGGAGATGCGGTTCTCCGGGAAGTTGTAGGTGCGCACCCGCTCGCTGCGGTCGACGGTGCGGACCTGGCTGCGGCGGGCGTCGCTGGCCGCCGCGTCGGCCTCCTCGCGGGCGGCGGCGAGGAGCCGGGAGCGCAGCACGCGCAGCGCGGACTCGCGGTTCTGCAGCTGGCTCTTCTCGTTCTGCGAGCTGACCACGATGCCGCTGGGCAGGTGGGTGATCCGCACGGCCGAGTCGGTGGTGTTCACGCTCTGCCCGCCGGGGCCGGAGGAGCGGAACACGTCGATGCGCAGGTCGTTCGGGTCGACGCTCACGTCGACCTCCTCGGCCTCGGGCAGCACGAGCACGCCGACGGCGGAGGTGTGGATCCGCCCCTGGGACTCGGTGACCGGCACCCGCTGGACCCGGTGCACGCCGCCCTCGAACTTCAGCCGCGACCAGACCGCCTCGGTGCCGCGCGCCTTGATCGCCACCGCGACGTCCTTGTAACCGCCCAGCTCGGCGGGCACGGCGTCGAGCACCTCGGTGGACCAGCCCTGGCGCTCGGCGTAGCGCAGGTACATGCGGAGCAGGTCCCCGGCGAACAGCGCCGACTCGGCGCCGCCCTCGCCCGCCTTGATCTCGAGGATGACGTCCTTGTCGTCGTCGGGGTCCTTGGGCAGCAGCTGCTCGGTGAGGCGCTGGGTCAGCTCGGTGATGCGGGTCTGCAGGGCCTCGGCCTCGGCGGCGAAGGAGGCGTCCTCGGCGGCCAGCTCCCGTGCCGCGGACAGGTCGTCGCGGGCGGCGTCCAGCGCGCGGGCGGTCTCCACCACCGGGGCCAGCCGGGCGTAGCGACGGCCCAGCCGGCGGGCGCGTGCGGTGTCGGCGTGGACCGCCGGGTCGGCGAGCTCCAGCTCGAGTTCGGCGTGCTCGCTGAGCAGCCCGGCCAGCCGGTCGCTGCCGGTGTCACTGCTGCTCACGGAGCACCTCTCTGCACTTTCCGCGCGGAAAGCGGGACGGGGCCGCCCGCTTTCGGTGCGGAAAGCGGGACGGGCGGCGCGGCGCTGGACATGACGACGGCGCCCGCCCCGCCCCGGTGCGGGGCGGCGCGGGCGCCGTCGGAGGTGCTACTTCTCGGCGCCGGCGGCGCGCTTGCCGAACCGCTTCTCGAAGCGGGCGACGCGGCCACCGGTGTCCAGGATGCGCTGCTTGCCCGTGTAGAAGGGGTGGCAGGCGGAGCAGGTCTCGACGGTCAGCGTGCCGCCGGGAGCCGTGCTGCGGGTGGTGAACGTGTTGCCGCAACCACAGGTCACCTGGGTGACGTTGTAGTCGGGGTGGATGTCGGCCTTCATGCCGTGCACCCTCTCTCTGGTCTCGGGATCTGGTGGTTCGTTCGCTGCCCGGGCCGGGCGGAGCCCCGGCAGCGCAGGCTCGACTGGCCAGTGTACGGGGCTATTCCTTGTCGCCGACGCCGAGCGTCGTCTTCTGCACCTGCATGAGGAACTCGACGTTGTTGCGGGTCTTCCGCATCCGGTCGAGCAGCAGCTCCAGCGCCTGCTGGGGCTCCAGCGCCGACAGCACCCGGCGCAGCTTGATGACGATCGCCAGCTCGTCGGGCGAGAGGAGGATCTCCTCCTTGCGCGTGCCCGAGGCGTTGACGTCGACGGCCGGGAAGACCCGCTTGTCCGCCAGCCGGCGGTCGAGCTTGATCTCCGCGTTACCGGTGCCCTTGAACTCCTCGAAGATGACCGTGTCCATCGTCGAACCGGTCTCGACCAGCGCCGAGGCGATGATCGTCAGCGAGCCGCCGTTCTCGATGTTGCGGGCGGCGCCGAGGAAGCGCTTGGGCGGGTACAGCGCCGTGGAGTCGACACCGCCGGAGAGGATGCGCCCGCTGGCGGGGGCCGCCAGGTTGTAGGCGCGCCCCAGCCGGGTGATCGAGTCCAGCAGGACGACGACGTCGTGGCCCATCTCGACCAGGCGCTTGGCCCGCTCGATGGACAGCTCCGCGACGGTGGTGTGGTCCGCCGGCGGCCGGTCGAAGGTGGAGGCGATGACCTCGCCCTTCACCGACCGCTGCATGTCGGTGACCTCCTCGGGCCGCTCGTCGACCAGGACGACCATGAGGTGGCACTCGGGGTTGTTCGTGGTGATCGCGTTGGCGATCGACTGCAGCACCATCGTCTTGCCGGCCTTCGGCGGGCTGACGATCAGCGCCCGCTGACCCTTGCCGATCGGCATCACCAGGTCCATGACCCGGGTGGTCATCAGGTGCGGCTCGGTCTCCAGCCGCAGGCGGTCCTGCGGGTAGAGCGGGGTGAGCTTGGTGAAGTCCGGGCGGTTGCGGGCCTGCTCGGGGTCCATGCCGTTGACCGAGTCGAGGCGGACCAGGGCGTTGTACTTGTCCTTGCGCTCGCCCTCGCGGGGCTGGCGGACGGCGCCGGTGATCGCGTCACCGCGGCGCAGGCCGTACCGGCGCACCTGGGACAGCGACACGTAGACGTCGTTCGGGCCGGTCAGGTACCCGGACGTGCGGACGAACGCGTAGTTGTCCAGCACGTCGAGGATGCCGGCGACCGGCAGCAGGACGTCGTCCTCGCTGACCGCGGGCTCGCCCTGCTCGAACCGGTCGCGCCCGCCGGCCTGGCCGCCACGGCGGTTGCGGTCGCGGTAGCGACGACCGCGGCGGCGGCCGCCGCCCTCGAAGTCGTCGTCGTCCTCGTCGTTGCGGACGTCGTTGCGGTCGGTGCGCTCGTTGCCCCGGGCACCGTCACGCTGCTCGGCGCGGTCGTTCCGGTTGCGACCGCTGCGGTTGCCCCGCTCGTCGCGGCTGCCCCCGTCGTTGTCGCGGTCGGTGCGGTCGCGGTCGTTGCGGTTGCGCCCGCCGCGCTCCTCGCCGTCCCGGCCCCCGTCGGAGCGGGCGGCCCGGTCCTCACGGGGGCCGCGGTCCTCGCGGTTGCCACGGTCCTCGCGGTTGCCCCGGTCCTCGCGGGTCGCCTCGCCGTCCCGGTCCGCGCGGTTGCGGTCGCGGTTGCGACTGGGGCGCTCACGCTGCGGGCGCTCGCCCTCGGTGCGGCCGTCGGCCGGGGTGCTCTCCGTGGCCGGGGTGCTCTCCGTGGCCGGGGCGGTCTCCGCGGCCGGGGCGGTCTCCGCGGCCGGGGCGGTCTCCGCGGCCGGTGCGTCGGTGGTGCCCGCTTCCGGAGCCGCGTCGCCGCCGCGGGCCGGCGCACCGGCGGGACGGCTCGCCGCACGCCGGCGCCGGCCCGTCGGGGCCGCCTCGGCGGGGTCGGCGTCGGCGGTGGTGACCGGCCCGCCGTTGGCGCCGCCGCTGACGGGCGCCTCGAGGGGTGCCGCCGAGGTGGCGGCCCCGCCGTCGGCGCGGGGCGCCGGGACGGCCGGGCTGTCGGTGGTCTGGGCGTCGCTGCTCTGGGCGTCGCTGGTCTGGGCGTCGCCGGCCGGGGTGCCGCTCTGCGGCGGGGACGCCGGTGCACTCACCTGGCGCTCGGAGATGGCGGCGACCAGGTCGCTCTTGCGCATCTTCGCGGTGCCGGGGATGCCCAGCTCACCGGCCAGGCGCTGCAGCTCGGGGAGCAGCATGCCGGACAGCCCGCTGCCGCGACGGCGGGAACGGGGAGCCGTTCCGGTGCCGGCAGCTGCCTCGTCGGACGGGGCGGCGTCGCGCGCGCCGTCGATGAGGTCGGAGGTCTCGCTCACGTACAGGTCCTTCCCTGCGGTGACCTGCGCCTACCAGCGCAGGAGGTACCCGGTCCCGGGGGCGGCAGGAGCCCGGAGGCTCGTGGCGACCATGCGGAGGCGTCGGGTCTGTGGATGCGGGCCGAGGATCGAGGAGACGATCACCGAGAGAGGGTCATCCGTCTGCAACGTCCCGCGTGAGGCACGCCCGAGGGCGGCTACGTGGTCAGCCTAGATGCCGGCCGACTCACGCCACAACACCGGTTGCCACCAGTGTGTTCCCGGGCATCACAACCGTACCGCACGCCCCGTCCCGTGGACGACGGCGCCGTCGCCGTCCACCGACAGGGGCATGCGGCGCCACCCGTTCGGGGTGTGCCCGGCCAGGGCGTCGACCGCCTCGGGGCCGGGTGCGAGCACCAGGACGCACGGCCCGGCGCCGGAGACGACCGCGGCGTGCCCGTCGGCGCGCAGCCGGGCGAGCAGGTCGGCGCTGTCGGGCATCGCGGGGGCGCGCTGCGCCTGGTGCAGCCGGTCCTCGGTGGCTTCGAGCAGCAGGTCGGGGGCGGCGGTGAGCGCGTGCACGAGCAGCGCGGCGCGCCCGGCGTTCGCGGCGGCGTCGGCGTGCGGCACGGAGGCGGGCAGCAGCCCGCGGGCCAGGTGCGTCGAGAGGGTCGCCCCGGGGACGAAGAGCACCGGGGTGACCTGCGGCCGGACCGCCAGCCGCACCGCGCGGGCACCGGCCGGGGTGCTCCAGGACAGGGTCGCCCCGCCCAGCAGGCAGGGCGCCACGTTGTCCGGGTGCCCCTCCAGGGTCGAGCACAGCCGCAGCACCGCGGCCTGGTCGATCTGGTCGACGTCGGGGCACAGCGCCCAGGCGGCGAGCACCCCCGCGGTCACCGCCGCGGCCGAGGAGCCCATCCCGCGCCCCTGCGGGATGCCGTTCGTCGCGGACAACCGGAGACCGGGAGGCGACCAGCCGAGCTCCGCGCACGCGGCCCGGAACGCCTGCACGACCAGGTGCGACTCGTCGGTGGGCAGGTCGGCCTCGCCCTCCCCCGCCACGGAGACCGTCAGGCCGCCCTCGGTGACCGCAAGCTCCAGCTCGTCCCAGCAGGTCAGGGCCAGGCCCGCGGAGTCGAACGCCGGCCCGAGGTTGGCGCTGGTGGCCGGGACCCGGATGCGGACGCCGTCAGCCACCGGTGGTGAGGCCCAGCTGGGCGGCGGCGGCCGCGGCGTCGACCGGGACGGTGACCGGGGCGGGTGCGCCCGAGATCGCCCACTCCGGGTCCTTGAGGCCGTTGCCGGTGACCGTGCAGACCACCCGCTGGCCGGGCTCGAGCCCGCCCGCCTCGGCGACCTGCAGCAGCCCGGCGACCGAGGCTGCGGACGCCGGCTCGACGAAGACCGCCTCCGAGCGGGCGAGCAGCCGGTACGCGGCGAGGATCGCCCGGTCGGTGACCGCGTCGATCCGGCCGCCGGACTCGTCGCGGGCGGCCAGCGCCTTGGTCCAGGACGCCGGGTTGCCGATCCGGATGGCGGTGGCGATGGTGCTGGGCTGCTCCACGACCCGGCCGGTGACGATCGGCGCCGCGCCGGCCGCCTGGAAGCCCCACATCCGCGGGGTGCGGGTGGCCGGGCCGTCGGCGGCGTACTCGCGGTAGCCCTGCCAGTAGGCGGTGATGTTGCCGGCGTTGCCGACCGGCAGGCAGTGGACGTCGGGGGCGTCGCCGAGGACGTCGACGATCTCGAACGACGCGGTCTTCTGGCCCTCGATCCGGTACTGGTTGACGCTGTTGACCAGGCTCACCGGGTAGTCGATGGCCAGCTTGCTGGCCAGCGCCAGGCAGTCGTCGAAGTTGCCCTCGACCTGCAGCAGCTTGGCCCCGTGCACCAGCGCCTGGGCGAGCTTCCCGGTGGCGATCTTCCCCTGCGGGACGAGGACGGCGCAGACCAGCCCGGCGCGCGCGGCGTAGGCGGCGGCGCTCGCGCTGGTGTTGCCGGTGGAGGCGCAGATGACCGCCTGCGCGCCCTCCTCCAGCGCCTTCGTGATCGCCATGGTCATGCCGCGGTCCTTGAACGACCCGGTGGGGTTGGCGCCCTCGACCTTCAGGAACACCTCGCACCCGGTGCGGCGGGAGAGCTCGGCGGCGGGCACCAGCGGGGTGGCGCCCTCCTGCAGCGTCACCACCGGGGTGCTCTCGCTCACCGGCAGCCGGTGCCGGTAGGCCTCGATCAGCCCCGGCCAGTACGGGGAGACCGCTCCCCGGAGTCCCGCAGTGGTCATGACAGCCCCTCCACGCGCAGCACGCTCGTCACGCCGCGGACGGCGTCCATCTCCCGCAGCCGGCTCACCGTCGTCGCCAGGGCGGCGTCCGGTGCCCGGTGGGTCACGATCACCAGAGTCGCGGCGTCGCCGTGCCCGTCCTGCCGGACGGTGGCGATGCTGACCCCCTGGGCGGCGAACTCCTGGGCGACCGTGGCCAGCACGCCCGGGACGTCGGCGACGTCGAGGCTGACGTGGTAGCGGGTGGGCGTCTCGGCCATCGGCCGCACGCCCAGCCCGGCGTACCCCGTGGTGCCCGGGCCTGCGGCGCCGGTCAGCCGGTTGCGGGCCACCGCGACCAGGTCGCCGAGCACGGCGCTGGCGGTCGGCTCGCCCCCGGCCCCCTGGCCGTAGAACATCAGCTCGCCGGCGGCGTCGGCCTCGACGAAGACGGCGTTGAAGGCGCCGCCGACCGCGGCCAGCGGGTGCGTGGTCGGGATCATCGCCGGGTGCACGCGGACGGCGATCGAGTCCTCGCCGCCGCCGTCGGCGGCCGGCACCCGTTCGCAGATCGCCAGCAGCTTCACCGTGCAGCCGATCTCCGCGGCCCGGGCGACGTCGCTGGCCGAGACCGCGGCGATCCCCTCCCGGTACACGTCGGAGGAGCTCACCGGGGAGTGGAAGGCCAGCGAGGCGAGGATGGCGGCCTTCGCGGCGGCGTCGAACCCGTCGACGTCGGCGGTCGGGTCCGCCTCGGCGTACCCGGCCTCGGTCGCCTCGGCCAGCGCCTCGCCGAAGCCGGCGCCGGTCTCGGCCATCCGGGACAGGATGTAGTTCGTCGTGCCGTTGACGATGCCGACGACGCGGCGCAGCTGGTCACCGGCGAGCGACTCGCGCAGCGGGCGCAGCAGCGGGATCGCCCCCGCCACCGCCGCCTCGTAGTAGAGGTCGACGCCGGCCTCGGCGGCGGCGGCGTGCAGCGCGACGCCGTCCTCGGCCAGCAGCGCCTTGTTCGCGCTGACCACCGACTTGCCGGCACCGATGGCGGCCAGCAGCAGGGTGCGGGCCGGCTCGATACCGCCGATCACCTCGACCACCAGGTCGACGTCGTCCCGGGTGACCAGGGCCTCGGCGTCGGTGGTCAGCAGGTCGGCGGGGACTCCCGGGTGCCGGTCGGGGCGGCGGACGGCGACGCCGGCCACCTCCACCCGGCGTCCGACGCGGGCGGCGAGGTCGTCGGCCTGCTCGGACAGCAGCCGCAGCACCGCGCTGCCGACGGTGCCGCAGCCGAGGAGGGCGACCTTCAGGGAGTCACTCACGAGCGGGCTCCAGCGGGGTGCTCGGGGGCCGGCTGGTCGATCGCCGGCGAGGGGGCGGGGACGGACGCGAGGACGGCGTCGAGGGCGAACACGTCGGCCAGTGTCTGCCGCCGGACGATCTCGGTGGCGGCGCCGTCCCGGACGGCGACGACCGGCGGCTTGAGCAGGTAGTTGTAGTTGCTCGCCATCGACCAGCAGTAGGCGCCGGTGGCGGCGACGGCGAGCAGGTCGCCGGGCTGCACGTCCGACGGCAGCCACAGGTCGCGGACCAGCACGTCGCCGCTCTCGCAGTGCTTGCCGACGACGCGGCACAGCGCCGGTGGGGCGGTGGAGGTGCGGTTGGCCAGCACGCAGGTGTAGGAGGCGTCGTAGAGGGCGGTGCGGATGTTGTCGCTCATCCCGCCGTCGACCGAGACGTAGTTGCGCACCAGCGGGGCACCCGGGGTGCCGCTGGAGCCCAGCCGGACCGGCTTGATGGTGCCGATCTCGTACAGCGTCACGGTGCCCGGCCCGGCGATGGCCCGCCCGGGCTCCACGGCCAGCCGGGGCACCGGGAGCCCCAGCTGGGCGCACTCCGCGGCGACGACGGTGCGCAGCTTGGCCGCGACGTCCCCGGGGGTGACCGGGTCGTCCTCGGGCAGGTAGGCGATGCCGAACCCGCCGCCGAGGTTGAGCTCGCCGAGCACCTCGCCGGTGGCCTGGTGCACCTGCCCCAGCAGGCCCACCACCCGGTGCGCGGCGGCCTCGAAGCCGGCGGTGTCGAAGATCTGCGAGCCGATGTGGCTGTGCAGGCCGGCCAGGTGCAGCGCCGGCTCCCGGATCACCCGGACCGCGGCGGTCAGCGCGTCGCCGGTGGCCAGCGAGAAGCCGAACTTCTGGTCCTCGTGGGCGGTGGCGATGAACTCGTGGGTGTGCGCCTCGATGCCGACGGTGCTGCGGATGAGCACCGGCACCGGCGTGCCGCCGGCGGCGACCCGGGCCTCGGCCAGCGGCACCAGCCGCTCGATCTCGTCGAAGGAGTCGAGCACCACGTGGCCGATCCCGGCGTCGACGGCGAGCTGCAGCTCGACCAGCGACTTGTTGTTGCCGTGCAGCGCGATCCGCTCGGCCGGGAAGCCGGCGGCCAGCGCGACGGCGAGCTCGTTGCCGCTGCAGGCGTCCAGGAACAGGCCGTCGTCGGCGATCCAGCGGGCCACCTGCCCGCACAGGAACGCCTTGGAGGCGTAGTGCACGTCGGCCGGCAGCTGCGGGTCGGCGAAGGCGGTGGCGAAGTCCGCGGCGCGGCCGCGGAAGTCGCCCTCGTCCAGCACGAACAGCGGTGTGCCGTGGTCCCGGGCCAGCTCGGTGACCGGCCGGCCGCCCAGGTGCATCTCGCCGTCGACCCGGGTCGCCGAGCGCGGCCAGACGTGCGGGTCGAGCGCGCCGAGGTCGGTGGGCGGAGCGCCCGCGGCGGGGGGCGGGGTCAGCGTGCCGTGCAGCGGACCGGCCGGGTGCGCCCTCACATCCGCTCCGGCGCGGAGACCCCGAGCACGCCCAGGCCGTTGCGCAGCACCGTGGCGGTGGCTGCGCACAGCCACAGCCGAGCGGTGGTCACCGGGGTCGCCTCCTCGTCGCCGCGAGGCAGCACCCGGCAGGAGTCGTAGAACCGGTGGTAGGTGCCGGCCAGCTCCTCCAGGTAGCGGGCCACCCGGTGCGGCGCGCGCAGCTCGGCGGCCGAGGCGACCACCTGCGGGAACTCCGCGAGCGCCCGCAGCAGGTCGCTCTCCCGCTGGGTCTCCAGGAGCGCGGTGTCGACCGCACCCGCCTCGCCCAGCCGCAGCCCCAGATCCGCCGCTCCGCGCAGCACCGAGGAGATCCGGGCGTGCGCGTACTGGACGTAGAAGACCGGGTTGTCGTTGGTCTTCCGCGTCCACGCGTCCAGGTCCAGGTCGATCTGCTGGTCGACCGAGGCCCGGGCCAGGGCGTACCGGGCGGCGTCCGCGCCGATCGCGTCGACCAGGTCCTCGAGGTTGACCACCGTGCCGGCCCGCTTGCTCATCCGCACCGGCTCGCCGTTGCGCACCAGGTTCACCAGCTGGCCGATGAGGATCTCCAGGTTGGTGGCCGGGTCGTCACCCATCGCCGCCACCAGCGCCTTGTACCGGCCGACGTATCCGGTGTGGTCGGCGCCGAGCATAATCACGACCTTGTCGAAGCCGCGCTCCCGCTTGTCCAGGTAGTAGGCGCAGTCGGCGGCGAAGTAGGTGGGCTCGCCGTCGCTCTTGACCAGCACCCGGTCCTTGTCGTCGGCGAAGTCGGTCGTGCGCAGCCACACCGCGCCGTCGGCCTCGTAGACGTGCCCCTGCTCGCGCAGCCGGGCGACCGCCTTCTCCAGCGCGCCGCTGTCGTGCAGCGTCTTCTCCGAGAAGTAGGTGTCGAAGACGACGCCGAACCCGGCCAGGCTGCGCTTGATCTCGGCGAACATCAGGTCGACCCCGCGCACACGGAAGCGCTCCTGCTGCTCCTCGGCGGGCAGCTCGAGCACACCGGGCTCGGCGGCGACGACCTGGGCAGCGATCTCGCCGATGTAGTCGCCGGCGTAGCCGTCCTCGGGCACCGGCCTGCCCAGCGCCGCGGCCTGCAGGCTGCGGGCGAACCGGTCGATCTGCGATCCGGCGTCGTTGAAGTAGTACTCGCGGGAGACCTCGGCCCCGCTGGCGGTCAGCAGCCGGCCCAGCGCGTCGCCGACCGCCGCCCAGCGGGTGCCGCCGATGTGCACCGGGCCGGTGGGGTTGGCCGAGACGAACTCCAGGTTCAGCCGCTGCCCGGCCAGCACCTCGGTGCGCCCGTAGGCCTCCCCCGCGGTCACCACCCGGACGGCGATCTGCCCGAGGGCGTCCTTGGCCAGGGTCACGTTGAGGAAGCCGGGGCCGGCGACGTCGACCGCCGCCACGCCCTCGTGCTCGCGCAGCTGCCCGGCCAGCAGCTCGGCCACCTCGCGCGGCGGCCGCCCGGCCGGCTTGGCCAGCCGGAGCGCCACGTTGGTGGCGTAGTCGCCGTGCTCGGGGTTCTTCGGGCGCTCGATGACGACGTCCTCCGGGACGGCGACGGCGAGGTCGCCGCGCTCCACGGCCGCCGCGACAGCGGACCGGACGACGTCACTGAGCTGCTCGGGTGTCACCCGGCGAGCGTACTGAGCGGCTCGGCGGCCCGGAGCGGGCACAGGTCGGCGACCTCCGGGGCGCGGTCGGCGACCTCCAGGGAGCGCACAGGTCGGCGACCTAGACTCGCCCCCGCCCGGGCCAGGCCCCGGCAGCGACCTGCGGGGGCACCAGGCACCCGCGGAGCAGCACCGCAGCGAGGAGAGGCAGTTGGCCAAGGACCCCAAGCCCGGAACCGGTCGCCCGTCCGGCGGCGCCTCCCGCGGGGGGTCGGGGGCCCAGCGGTCCGGCGGGCGCGGGCGCACCCGTCCGCCGGTGAACGTGGTCGCCCCGCAGCGGCCGTGGGGGCTGATCGCCGCGGCGGTCGCCGTCGCCGTCTTCGCCGCCGCCATCCTCACCTACGCCGTCATCACGGTGAACCGGTCCAACGCCAACCGGATCACCTCCGCCGACCAGCTCGAGGGGCTGGAGACCTACGAGTACGCCGGCGCCGAGCACGTGGTCACCGGGGTCGACTACACCGAGACCCCGCCGGTGGGCGGGCCGCACGACAACGAGTGGGCCGACTGCACCGGCACCGTCTACGACGTGCAGATCCGCCCGGAGAACGCGGTGCACAGCCTCGAGCACGGTTCGACCTGGATCACCTACGACCCGGACCTGGTCAGCGACGACGACCTCGCGACGCTGGAGGAGCTGGTCGACGGCCGCGCCGGGCTGATGCTCTCCCCGTGGCCGGGGCAGGGTGCCCCGATCAGCCTGCAGTCCTGGAACCACCAGCTCACCGTCGACTCCGCGACCGACGAGCGGGTCGAGCAGTACGTCGACTTCTTCACCCTGAACGCCCAGTTCCACCCCGAGCCGGGCGCGAGCTGCGACAACCCCGCGTTCCTCAACGAGCCGCTGGCCGTCGGGGACGCGAGCCGCTACGCCGGCACGAGCGACCAGTCGATGACCGACGTGCCCAGCGACGCCCCGGTGAGCTCCACCCCCGCCGGCGCCGGCGACCCGACGCCCTGATGACGGCACCGGCGACCGCGGACACCACCCCCGGACGGTCGCGCTGGCTGACCGCGCTGCTGATCAGCGTGATCGCCGTCGGCATGCTGGTGGCCGGCGGCGGGCTGGCCGTGGCGCTGGGCATCGGCGCCGAGGAGACCCCGGCCGAGGACTCGGTGGACGCCGGGTTCGCCCGGGACATGTCCCGCCACCACCTCCAGGCGGTGCAGATGGCCAACCTGGCGATCACCCGCAGCGAGGACCCGGAGGTGCAGCAGCTCGCCTTCGACATCTCGGCCACCCAGACCAACCAGGTCGGCCGGATGCAGGGCTGGCTGTCGCTGTGGGGCCTGCCGCTGACCAGCGGTGAGGTCATGGGCTGGATGGACGACGGCGCGATGGACCACTCCGACCACGGCGGCGAGAGCGCTGCGCTGATGCCCGGCATGGCGACGGACGCCGAGCTGGCGCAGCTGCGCACCGCGATCGGCACCGAGTTCGACGTGCTCTTCCTGCAGTTGATGACCCGGCACCACCAGGGCGGCCTGGAGATGGCCCAGTACGGCGCGGAGCACGCCC
This sequence comes from Modestobacter sp. SYSU DS0657, assembly GCF_054050925.1. Classification (NCBI taxonomy): domain Bacteria; kingdom Bacillati; phylum Actinomycetota; class Actinomycetes; order Geodermatophilales; family Geodermatophilaceae; genus Modestobacter; species Modestobacter sp. SYSU DS0657. The sequence continues at coordinate 40,941 of NZ_JBJHAG010000018.1, forward strand.
AGCGGGCCGCGGTCCAGCGGCTGGCGGAATCGATCGCGCAGAGCCAGACGGCGGAGACCGCGACGATGGCCGCGATGCTCCGCGAGCGCGGCGCGGCACCGCTGCCCTTCCCCTGACCCCACCGGCTCGGCCGACCACCGGGACTGGTAGCTTCTTCTCCGGCGCCGAGCGATCGGGCGCCGCGGCACGAGCCCCCGTAGCTCAGGGGATAGAGCACTGCCCTCCGGAGGCAGGGGCGCAGGTTCGAATCCTGCCGGGGGCACCCACAGCCCCAGGCTCACCGCAGCACCGACACCGCCCGCCCGGCCACTGGCCGGGCGGGCGTCGTCGTTCCCGGGCTCAGGCCTCTCGCACCGCTCCGCCGTCCACCAGCAACCGCCGCGTCGTGTGCACCGCCTCGAGCATCCGCCGGTCGTGGGTCACCAGCAGCAGCGTGCCCGGGTAGTCGGCCAGCGCCTGCTCCAGCTGCTCGATCGCCGGCAGGTCCAGGTGGTTGGTCGGCTCGTCGAGCACCAGCACGTTCACCCCGCGGGCCTGCAGCAGCGCCAGCGCCGCCCTGGTGCGCTCCCCCGGCGACAGCGTGCCCGCCGGGCGCAGCACGTGGTCGGCGCGCAGGCCGAACTTCGCCAGCAGCGTGCGCACCTCGGCGTCCGGCTGGTCCGGCACCTGCCGGCCGAACGCCAGGGCCAGCGGCTCGTCGCCGAGGAAGAGCCCGCGGGCCTGGTCGACCTCGCCCAGCCGCACACCGGGGCCCAGAGCGGCGGTGCCGGCGTCCAGCGGCAGCCGGCCCAGCAGGGCGGCGAGCAGGGTGCTCTTGCCCGACCCGTTGGCGCCGGTGATCGCCACGCGGTCGCCCCAGTCGACCTGCAGGTCGACCGGGCCCAGGGCGAACCCGCCACGCCGGACGACGGCGCCGCGCAGCGTCGCCACCACGGCACCGGCCCGCGGCGCCGCGGCGATCTCCATCCGCAGCTCCCACTCCTTCCGCGGCTCCTCGACCACCTCGAGGCGCTCGATCCGCCGCTCGGTCTGCTTCGCCTTCGCGGCCTGCTTCTCCGAGGAGGACCGGTTGGCCGCCTTGATGTGCTTGTCGCCGTCCTTGGACTTCTTGATCGAGTCCCGGACGCCCTTCGCCATCCAGTTGCGCTGCATCCGCGCCCGCGACTCCAACGAGGCCTTGGTGTCGGCGTACTCGTCGTACTCCTCGCGGGCGTGCCGGCGGGCCACCTCGCGCTCGACGAGATAGGCCTCGTAACCGCCGTCGTGCACCCGGACCAGCTGCTGGGCGAGGTCGAGCTCCACCACCCGGGTGACGGTGCGGGCCAGGAACTCGCGGTCGTGGCTGACCAGCACCACCCCGGCCCGCAACCCGGTGACGAACCGCTCCAGCTGGTCCAGCCCGGCGAGGTCCAGGTCGTTGGTCGGCTCGTCGAGGAGCAGCACGTCGTAGCGGGACAGCAGCAGCGAGGCCAGCCCGACCCGGGCCGCCTGACCGCCGGAGAGCCCGGTCATCGCGGCGTCCAGGGCGACGCCGGGCGCGACGGTGGCCACCACCTCCTCGGCCCGCTCGGCGAGGTCGGCACCGCCCAGGGCCAGCCACCGCTCCAGCGCGTCCCCGTAGGCGTCGTCGGAGCCCGGGGTCCCGGCGGTCAGCTCCTCGGTCGCGGCGTCCAGGGCCTGCTGCGCCGCGGCGACGCCGGTCCGGCGGGCGAGGGCGTCGAGCACCGTCTCGCCGGGGCGCCGCTCGTGCTCCTGGGGCAGGTACCCCACGGTGGCCGAGGGCGGGGAGAGGACGACGTCCCCGGACTCGGCGGGCTGCTGGCCGGCCAGGGTCTGCAGCAGGGTGGACTTGCCGGCGCCGTTGACGCCCACCAGGCCGACGACGTCGCCGGGGGCCACGACGAGGTCGAGGCCGGTGAACAGGACACGGGCGCCGTGGCCGGCGGCGAGGCCGCGGGCCAGCAGGGTGGCGGACACCCGCACATCGTGCCCACCGCTCCGGGCGGCGGTCGACCGGGTTCCCCGGTCAGTCCCCGCCGGCCGGTGGCTCCTCGGTGCCGCGCCCGAGGACGTCCCGGGCGATCTCGTCGAGCAGCTCCTCCAGCGCGGCCACGCCGGGTGGGGCGCCGTCCTCGCGGCGACGGACCAGCCAGGGCTGCAGCTGGTCGTAGCCGCGCACCGAGACCTGCCGCAGGGGGCGGACCCGGTAGGCCGGCGAGCCGAGCAACCGGCGGGCGAGCTCGCGGTCGACCAGCACCGTCGACGGGTGCGCGATCGAGGTCAGCCGGCTGGCCAGGTTCACCACCGGCGAGTAGACGTCGCCCAGCCGGGTGAGCACCGGACCGTAGGCCGCCCCCACGCGCAGCGGCGGGCGGTCCTCGGCCGACCACTCCACCGGCAGCCGCAGCGCGATCTCCACCGCGTCGACGGCGTCGGCGCAGGTGAACAGCACCCCGTCGCCCACGGTCTTCACGACCCGGCCGCGGTGCCGCGCGATGACGTCGGCGGCCAGGCCCTCGAAGTCCTCGACCATGACGCCCAGCTCCCGGCCGCCCATGCCACGGCTGCGGGAGGTGTAGCCGACCAGGTCGGCGAAGCCCACCGCCAGCTCGCGGCGGTCGGCGCCGGAGGTGAGCACCAGCCGCCCGGCGTTCGCGGCCAGGTGCCGCCGCCACACGTAGTCCTGCAGCTCGCTCATCAGCGGCAGCAGCGCCTCGGTGGAGCGCAGCACCTCGGCCGCGACCCCCGCCTCCACCCCGGCTCCGGCGTCCGCACCGGCCTCGGCGAGCCGGGCCGCGAGCAGGTCGGTCTGCCAGTCAGCGAGCCGGGACAGCGCCTGCCCCATCGCCCGGGCGATGGACGCCTCGGTCTGCGGGTCGACGAAGCCGGAGTCGATCAACGCCGACAGCCGGGCCAGCGCGGTCACGTCGGCGTCGGTGAACGCCGGGTCGTCGTCGGCGACGTCGGCGAAGCCGAGCGCGCGCCACAACCGCTGGGTGCGCTCGGCGGGCATCCCGGCCAGCTCGGCCACCTGTCGGCGGGTGTACCGGCGGGGGCCGGCGAGCAGCAGCCGCTCGAGCTCCTCCCGGGCGGCCGCCGGCAGTCCGGGGGGCTCGCCCGGGCCGGTCTCCGTCAGCGGTCGGCCCGCGGGGGCCGCGGGCGCCCGGCGGCGGCGCGGGAGGCGTTCACGAGGGCGGAACCTACCAATCCGGCGTCCGCACTGTGCCGGCGGTCACGCCCCGGCAACGCCACGCCGCACACCCCGGGGCACCCCGCGGCGCATCCGGTTGCGCTTGGATGAGCGGCGGAGTGCGCGACCCCGCCGACCCCAGGAGCCCGAGATCGCCAGCCCCAGCAGCGTCCGGACCGACCCCGTACGGGTCGAGGTCCGCGGCCTCACCAAGTCCTTCGGTGCCGTCCGCGCCGTCGACAGCCTGAGCTTCACCGTCGAGCCCGGCCAGGTCACCGGGTTCCTCGGTCCCAACGGCGCCGGCAAGACCACGACGCTGCGGATGGCGCTGGGCCTGATCACCCCCGACAGCGGGACGACGACCTTCAACGGCACGCCCTACGCCCAGCTCTCCGAGCCCCTGCGCCGGGTCGGTGCGGTGCTGGAGACGGCGTTCCACCCGGCCCGCAGCGGCCGGGACCACCTGCGCGTCTACGCCGCCGCCGCGGGGCTGCCCGCCGTCCGTGCCGACGAGGTGCTGGCCCGGGTCGGGCTGGGGCCGGCCGGCAAGCGGCGCGCCGGCGGCTACTCGCTGGGCATGCGCCAGCGCCTGGGGCTGGCCACCGCCCTGCTCGGCGACCCGCAGGTGCTGGTGCTCGACGAGCCGGCCAACGGGCTGGACCCGGAGGGCATCCAGTGGCTGCGCGGCTTCCTGCGCCACCTGGCCCACGAGGAGGGCCGCACGGTCCTGGTCTCCAGCCACCTGCTCGCCGAGGTGGAGCAGACCGCCGACCGGGTGGTCATCGTGGGCGCCGGCAGGCTCGTGCGCGAGGGCTCGCTGGCCGATCTGCGCGGTGGCTCCGGCGGCGGCACGGTGCTGGCCCGCAGCCCCCAGGTGGTCCAGCTGGCCGAGCTGCTGCGCGCCGCGGGTGCCACGGTGGCGCCCGCCGGGCCCGACGGGGTGGCCGTGGGCGGGATGGCCACCGACGAGGTGGGGCACCGGGCCTTCACCGGCGGGATCGAGCTGCGCGAGCTGCGGGCGCAGACCAGCGGCCTCGAGGAGGTCTACTTCCGGCTCACCGCCGGGCAGGAGCAGTACGCGGCGGGTTCCCCGGCGCAGACCGAGGGGACGGCCCGATGACCCGGCTGGTACGCGCCGAGTGGCTCAAGCTGGTGACCACCCGCGTCTGGATCGGGCTGCTCATCGGCGCCTGCGTGCTCTCCGGCGGCTTCGCCGCCCTGTTCACCGCTCTGGCCGGGCAGGAGGGCGGCCCGGCACCGATCGGCACCCCGATGTACGAGCAGCTGGCGCTGGGGGCGGCCGGCCAGGCCGCCATCCTCTCGCTGGTGCTGGGGATCATCGGGATGACGCAGGAGTACCGGCACCGCACCGCCACCCCCACGTTCCTGGCCACCCCACACCGCGGCCAGGTCGTGATCGCCAAGCTGATCGCCTACCTGACGGCCGCGATCCCCTTCGCGCTGGCCGCCTGCGCGACGGCCGTGATCGTGGTGGTCGCCTACGCCGGGGCGCGCGGCGCCGCACCGTCACTGACCGGCGACAACCTCGAGGTGCTCGCCGGCGCGACCGTCTCGATCGTGCTCTACGCGATCATCGGGGTCGGGGTCGGCGCGCTGTTCCGCAACCAGGTGGGCGCGATCGTCGGCTCGCTCGTCTACCTCTTCGTGATCGAGAGCATCGTCGGCGGGATCACGGCCATCTCCGAGATCTACAAGTGGCTGCCCGGCGGGGCGGCGGCCGCGCTCACCGCCGTCAACGAGGGCCCCGACCTGCTCAACCAGTGGCAGGGCGGCCTGCTGCTGCTCGGTTACGGCCTGGTGGCCGCGGTGCTGGGCACCCTGCTGGCGGTCCGCCGCGACGTGGTCTGACCTCGCGATGACGCCCCGGATGACCGCGCAGCGGCTGGCCCTGCTGATCGAGGCCGGCGACCCGGCCGAGGTGCGCAGAGCTGTCACCGGACAGCCGCAGCTGCTCGCCGCGACCGTCGAGCGCGGCGGGGAGGACGGCTGGACCCCGCTGCACCTGGCCGTCGCGGCCGGGCGGCCGGAGGTCGTCACCGAGCTGCTCGGTGCCGGCGCCGACCCGGGTGCGACCACCGAGGAGGGCCGCACGCCGCTGCAGGTCGCGCTCACCGACGCCCCGGAGCTGGTCGTGGTCCTGCGCGAGCTGGGCATCCCGGTCGACGCCGCGACCGCCGCCTTCCTCGGCGACGTCCCGGCGCTGGTGGCGCAGCTGGACGGCGGCGCGCCGCTGCACGACCCGACGGCCGGCACCAGCCTGCTCACCTGGGCCGCCCGGGGCGGCTCGGCCCCCGCCGCACGGCTGCTCCTGGGTCGCGGTGCCGCTCCGGACGGCGAGGCGCTGCACGCCGCCTCGGCGGCCGGAGCCGCGCCGGTCGTCGGCCTGCTGCTGGCCGCCGGGGGCCCGGTCGACGCGCGCGACCCCGACAGCGGCCGCACCCCGCTGCACAGCGCGGTCGCCGGCGCGGGCGCGGGTGCGCCCGCCACGGTCCGCCTGTTGCTGGCGGCCGGGGCCGACGTCGACGCCACCACCGCCGACGGCGCGAGCGCACGGGACATCGCCCAGGTGACCCGCGCCCGCAACGGGGTGGGAGCCGCTCCCGGCAGCGGCCCGACGGCCGTCGACGAGGTGCTGGAGCTGCTGCTCGCGGCGGGAGCCGGCAGATGACCCACCCGCCGCCCGCGGGGCCCCTGGGACCGGTGAGCCGGGACACGTGCGGCACCTCACGTCGGACGATCCGCGGCAGAGGGGGCGGGCGTAGAGTCGGATCCCGGTCCAACGACGTCCACCGACGAAGAAGGCACTCCGCCCCGTGTCAAGCGTGAGCTCATCCCAGCCGTCCGCCTCCAACAGCAACCCGGTGGCGGGCTTCGGCACCAACGAGTGGCTGGTCGAGGAGATGTACCAGCAGTACCTCGCCGATCCACGCAGCGTGGACCAGGCCTGGCACGACTTCTTCGCCGACTACCGGCCAGGCAGCCCGGTCGCCGACGGGCAGGACCGGCCGCCCGCCGGCTCGTCCGCGACGGACGAGCCCTCGGCGCCGACGCCCGGCGCCGTCCCCACCGCGACGAGCTACGCCTCCCCTGCACCCGAGCGCGAGGTCACCTCCCGCGCCACCCCGGCTGCCGCCGCACCGCAGGCGCCCGGCACGGGGTCGGCCCCGGCCGCTCCGCCGGCCGACGCGGCGGCGCCGGCCGACCGGCCCAGCACGTCAGCCCCCGGCACCGAGGAGCAGGTCTCCCGGGCCCCCATCGCCGACCCCCGCTCGGAGGGAACCGTGGTCAACCGCGCCGCCGAGCGCGCCTCGCAGCAGCAGCCCGCCGCACCGGCCAAGCCGGCGGCCAAGCCCGGCGCCGCGAAGCCGGCCGCCGACGCCGGCGAGGGCCCGACGCGCACCCCGCTGCGCGGCGCTGCCGCGAGCGTGGTCAAGAACATGAACGCCTCGCTGACCGTCCCGACGGCCACGAGCGTGCGTGCGGTCCCGGCCAAGCTCCTGGTGGACAACCGGATCGTCATCAACAACCACCTGGCCCGCGCCCGCGGCGGGAAGGTCTCCTTCACGCACCTGATCGGCTACGCGCTGGTCCGGGCGCTGGACGCCTTCCCGAACATGAACAACTCCTTCGCCGAGGTCGACGGCAAGCCGGTGCTGGTGCGGCCCGAGCACGTCAACTTCGGGCTGGCCATCGACCTGCCCAAGCCCGACGGCTCCCGCTCCCTCGTGGTCGCCTCGATCAAGGCCGCCGAGACGATGGACTTCGCGGAGTTCTGGGGCGCCTACGAGGACATCATCCGCCGGGCCCGCGCCAACAAGTTGACGATGGACGACTTCTCCGGCACCACGGTCAGCCTGACCAACCCGGGCACGATCGGCACCAACCACTCGGTGCCGCGGCTGACCACCGGTCAGGGCACGATCGTCGGCGTCGGGGCGATGGACTACCCGGCCGAGTTCCAGGGGATGAGCCCCGAGGCGCTGGCCGAGATGGCCGTCTCGAAGATCATCACGCTCACCTCGACCTACGACCACCGGGTCATCCAGGGCGCGGAGTCCGGCGACTTCCTGCGCCGGATGCACCAGCTGCTGCTGGGCGAGGACGGCTTCTACGACGACGTCTTCCGCTCCCTGCGGGTGCCCTACGAGCCGGTCCGCTGGGTGCCGGACAAGCGGGTCAGCCACGAGGGCCAGATCGACAAGAACGCCCGCGTCATCGAGGTCATCGAGGCCTACCGGCGCAACGGCCACCTGATGGCCGACACCGACCCGCTCGAGTTCAAGGTCCGCACCCACCCCGACCTGGACATCGTCCAGCACGGGCTGACGCTGTGGGACCTTGACCGGCAGTTCCCGGTCGGCGGCTTCGCCGGCGAGCGGACCATGCTGCTGCGCGACATCCTCGGCGTGCTGCGCCAGTCGTACTGCCGCACCGTCGGCATCGAGTACATGCACATCACCGACCCCGAGGAGCGCCGCTGGCTCCAGGAGCGCATCGAGGTCAAGCACGACCAGCCCACCCGGGAGAAGCAGAAGCGGGTGCTCGGCCGGCTGAACGCCGCGGAGGCGTTCGAGACCTTCCTGCAGACCAAGTACGTCGGGCAGAAGCGCTTCAGCCTCGAGGGCGGCGAGTCGGTCATCCCGCTGCTGGACGAGGTGCTCACCTCCTCCACGGAGCACGGCCTCGACGAGGTCGCCATCGGCATGGCCCACCGCGGCCGGCTGAACGTGCTGGCCAACGTGCTGGGCAAGAGCTACTCGAAGATCTTCGGGGAGTTCGAGGGCAACATCGACCCGGGCACCGTCCAGGGCTCCGGCGACGTGAAGTACCACCTGGGCGCCGAGGGCACCTTCGAGCACGACGGCCGGCAGCTCGCCGTCTCGCTGGCCAGCAACCCCAGCCACCTGGAGACGGTCAACCCCGTCCTCGAGGGGATCGTGCGGGCCAAGCAGGACATGATCGACAAGGGCGAGGGCGGCTTCACCGTGCTGCCCGTGCTGCTGCACGGCGACGCGGCCTTCGCCGGTCAGGGCGTGGTGCAGGAGACCCTGAACCTCTCGCAGCTGCGCGGCTACCGCACCGGTGGCACCGTGCACGTGGTCATCAACAACCAGGTCGGCTTCACCACCAGCCCGGCCCAGTCGCGCTCGACGCTCTACTCGACCGACGTCGCCCGGATGATCGGCGCCCCGGTCTTCCACGTGAACGGCGACGACCCCGAGGCCTGCGTGCGGGTCGCCCGGCTGGCCGTCGACTACCGGCAGGCGTTCAACAAGGACGTCGTCATCGACCTGGTCTGCTACCGCCGGCGCGGGCACAACGAGGGCGACGACCCCTCGATGACCCAGCCGCTGATGTACGACATCATCGACCGCAAGCGCTCGGTGCGGAAGCTGTACACCGAGGCGCTGGTCGGCCGGGGCGACATCACCCTCGCCGAGGCCGAGGAGGCGCTGAAGGACTACCGCGACCAGCTGGAGCGGGCCTTCGCCGAGACCCACGACGCCCGGGACTCCTCCACGCCGGAGCCGGTGATGGACCCGCGGTCTCCGCAGGAGATGACGGTCGACACCGCCATCACCCGCGAGGTGCTCAAGACCATCGGCGACGCGCACGTCTCGCTGCCGATGGACTTCACCGTGCACCCCAAGCTGCAGCGGATGCTGGATCGCCGGGCGGCGATGGCCAGCGAGGGCGGCATCGACTGGGCGATGGGCGAGCTGCTGGCCTTCGGGTCGCTGCTGATGCAGGGCGTGCCGGTCCGGCTCGCCGGTCAGGACTCCCGGCGGGGCACGTTCGTGCAGCGGCACTCGGTGCTCATCGACCGGGAGACCGCCGCCGAGCACACCCCGCTGGCGCACCTGACCGAGGACCAGGCGAAGTTCTTCGTCTACGACTCGCTGCTGAGCGAGTACGCCGCGCTCGGCTTCGAGTACGGCTACTCGGTGGCCAACCCGAAGGCGCTGGTGCTCTGGGAGGCCCAGTTCGGTGACTTCGTCGACGGCGCGCAGATGGTCATCGACGAGTTCATCAGCTCCGGCGAGGCGAAGTGGGGGCAGCGCTCGGGCGTCGTCCTGCTGCTGCCGCACGGCCTGGAGGGCCAGGGCCCCGACCACTCCAGCGGGCGGATCGAGCGGTTCCTGCAGCTGTCGGCCGAGAACAACATGACGGTCGCCAACTGCTCGACGCCGGCGAACTACTTCCACCTGCTGCGCCGTCAGGCGCTGTCGGAGGTGCACCGCCCGCTGGTGGTGTTCACGCCGAAGTCGCTGCTGCGCGCCAAGGCCGCGGTCAGCTCGGTCGAGGACTTCACCGAGCAGCGGTTCCGCCCGGTCCTGCCCGACCCGGGGGTCGGCGGCGCGCCGCTGGACCCCGCCGGGGTGCGCCGGGTGCTCCTGTGCAGCGGCAAGGTCAGCTACGAGCTGCTGTCCCAGCGGGAGTCCGAGGGCCGCACCGACACCGCGATCCTGCGGGTCGAGCAGCTCTACCCGTTGCCGGCCGAGGAGATCACCGAGGCGCTGGCGCAGTACCCGAACGCGACCGACGTCGTCTGGGCGCAGGAGGAGCCGGCGAACATGGGCGCCTGGCAGTTCATGGCCTGCAACCTGCCCGAGCACCTGACCGGGGGCCGGACGCTGCGCCGGGTCTCCCGGAAGGCCTCGGCGAGCCCGGCGGTCGGTTCGGCGAAGGTGCACGAGGTCGAGCAGCGTCAGCTGGTCGCCCAGGCGTTCAGCGACTGACCCGCGGGAGCACGGCCGTGTACTTCACCGATCGCGGAATCGAGGAGCTGGCGGGCCGGCGGGGCGAGGAGGAGGTCAGCCTCGCCTGGCTGGCCGACCAGCTGCAGGCCTTCGTCGACCAGCACCCGGACTTCGAGGTCCCGGTCGAGCGGCTGGCCACCTGGCTGGCCCGCGGCGGCACCGACGACCTCGACGACGAGTGACGCGGGACGACGCATGACGCGGGACGACGCATGACGGGCGCTCCCTCCGTCCGCCCGCGGAGGGAGCGCCCCGCAGGCCGGGGCCTGATGGTCCTGCTGGGTGCCCTGTCCGCCTTCGGTCCGCTGTCGATGGACCTGTACCTGCCGGCGCTGCCCACCCTGGAGCGCGAGTTCGACGCGGGGCAGTCGGCCACCCAGCTGACGCTGACCGCGGTCGCGCTGGGGCTGGCCCTCGGTCAGCTGGTCGTCGGCCCGCTGTCGGACCGGCTCGGGCGACGCGTCCCCGTGCTGGTCGGGGTGGGCGCCTACGCACTGGCCTCGCTGCTGTGCGCCCTCTCCCCCGACGTGTGGGTGCTGTCGGCCATCCGGTTGCTCCAGGGCGTCGCCGGGGCAGCCGGCATCGTGCTGGCCCGGGCGGTGGTCCGGGACCGGCTGGAGGGTGCCGAGGCCGCCCGCGCCTTCGCGGTGCTCGCCTCCATCATGGGCGCGGCTCCGGTGCTCGCCCCGGTGGCCGGTGCGCAGCTGCTGCGGTTCACCGACTGGCGCGGTGTCTTCGTCGCGCTCACCGGCATCGGGGTCGTGCTGTTCCTGGCCAGCCTGTGGCGACTGCCGGAGACGCTGCCGCCGGAACGGCGGGTCGCGGGCGGGTTCCGCACCACCGCCACCAACGCCAGGCAGCTGCTGAGCCGTCGGGCCTTCCTGGCCGCGGTGCTCGCCCAGGGGCTGGGCTTCGGCACCCTGTTCACCTACATCTCCAGCTCCTCCTTCGTGCTGCAGTCGGGCTACGGGCTCACCGCCGCCCAGTTCAGCGCTGTGTTCGCCGTCAACGGGATCGGCATCGTCCTGGCCGGGCAGGCGTCGCGGCTGCTGGTCCGGCGGCTGGGCCCGCGCACGCTCCTGGTGACCGGGCTGAGCGTGGAGGTGCTCGGCAGCGCGGTGCTGGTTGTCGCCGCGCTGGCCGGAGCGGGCCTGCCGGTGGTGCTGCCGGCGCTGTTCCTCGTGGTGTCGGCCAACGGGCTGGTGCTGCCGAACGCGACGGCGCTGGCGATGGCCGACGCCGCCCGGATGGCCGGGACGGCGTCGGCGCTGGTCGGCACGGCGCAGTTCGCCCTGGCCGGGCTGGGCGCTCCCCTGGCCGGGCTCGGTGCTCCCGGCACGTTGCTGCCGATGGCCGTGGTGATGGTCGGCTTCGCCTCCCTGGGGTGGCTGGCCGCCGTCGTCCTGGGCCGGGTGCGTGCCGCGGCCGGCAGCGACCAGGAGCAGGTGCGCACGGCGGCCTGACCGGCTGCACGGTCACCCGCGGCGGGGCCACGTCCGCGCGCCTCCCCCGCGACTGCGGACCCCGGCGGCACGCTCCGTGCGTGCTCGGTCACTCCCATGCGCTCTCCGGCCTGGCCGCCGGCGCCGCGACGCTGCCCTGGGCCCCCGTCGAGGGAACGGTCGCCCAGGTGGCCTGGGTGGCCGCCGCAGGCGGGTTCGCGATGCTGCCCGACCTGGACCAGCGCGGGTCGACCATCTCCCGGATGTGGGGGCCGCTCACCGACCTGCCGTCCGGGCTGGTCAACACGGTCGCCCGCGGGCACCGGTGGGGCACGCACGACGCCGTGCTCGCGCCGCTCGCCTTCGCGCTGCTCGCCGCCGCCGCCGCCTGGCAGCGCTGGTCGAGCCTGCTGCTGCTCGCCCTGGCCATCGGGCTGGCGCTGCGGGCACTGCACTTCGTCATCCCCGGCCGGGCCGAGAACACCGTCCTCGGCAACCTGGTGATCTCCTGGGGTGGGGCCTGGTTGCTGCTCGCGCACAGCCCCAGCCCGGCGTGGCTGCCGTGGGCGGTCGTCGTCGGGGTGCTGACGCACATCGCCGGCGACGGCCTCACCAAGGAAGGCGTGCCGGTCCCGGTGTTCTGGCTGCTGCGCCGTGCGCGGCTCAACCCGGTGCACCTGCGCACCGGCACGACGCTCGAAAAGGCGGTCCTGGCCCCGCTGTTCGGCGTCGCGACGCTGGTCTTCCTCTACCTGAACACCGGCGCGCGCGAGCTGGTCGACCCGCTGCTGGCGCGGCTGGGCTGACCACCACCCCCCGGAGGAGGCCGGCCCCGCCGTGCGGCCCGGTCCACCGGGCCAGGCCCTACGGTGACCGCGTGGTGCCCGACCCGCGTCCCGCAGACCGGCTGCGCGCCGTCCCCCGTGCGCTGGGCCGCGCGGTCGGCGGGGTCTCACCGTCGGGGCCGCTCCCGTGGTCCACCCGGTCCCGGCGGGCGCAGCGGCTGCTGACCGCGGCGGTCGCGCTCTACGGCCTGGTCGTCGCGCTGGCCGCCAACAGCGTGGAGATCGACGCCGGCCGGGCGGCCGGTGGGCTCGCCTTCCTGTGGTGCCTGCCGATGGTGGCCGCGCTGGTCCTCACGCTGCGGCGGCCGCTGGACGGCTGGCGGCTGATGACCCTGTGGCTGCTGCTCACCCCCTATGTGCTGGAGCCGCCCCCGGGACCGACGCCCCTGCTCGAGCCGTGGGAGTGGTGCCTGTGGGTGCCGGTCCTGCTGGCGGTGGGCTGGGCGCTCCCCCGCCGGACGGCGGTCGTGGTCGGGGTCCTCTCGGGGCTGGTCCTGCTGCTGCGGCGCTTCGGCACCACCTGGGAGGTCGACCCCGGCTACCTGCAGGTCTCGCTGCTCGCCGTCGTCGTGCTGCTGCTCATCGGCATGAGCATGGGCGCCCGGTGGGACGCCCGACGGGCGCTGGCCGAGGAGCAGGTGCGCACCGAGGCGGCGCTGGCCCAGCGCGGCGCCCTGGCCGAGCGGGCCCGCATCGCCCGGGAGATGCACGACGTGGTCGCCCACGAGCTGTCGGCGATCGCCGTCCGCGCGGAGACCGCCCCCTACCGGCTGCCGGACCTCCCGCCGACGGCCCGCACCGAGCTCGCCGCCGTGGCCGACACCGCCCGCCAGGCCCTCGCCGAGCTGCAACAGCTGCTCGGGGTGCTGCGCGCCGAGGACCAGGCGGCCGACCGGGCACCGCAGCCCGGGCTCACCACGCTCACCGACCTCGTCGCCGCCACCCGGGCCCAGGGAACGCGACTCGAGGCGGAGGTCGAACAGCCGGCCGTCCCGGCTGCCCTGGGGCTCAGCGCGTACCGCATCGCGCAGCAGGCACTGGCCAACGCCGCCCAGCACTCCCCCGGCGCCCCGGTGCACCTGCGGGTCGTCGCGGAGGAAGGGCAGCTGCGGGTGACGGTCGTCAACGGGCCCGGCGACCGGGCGGGGACGACCGGTGCCGGCGTCGGGCTGGTGGGCATGCGGGAGCGGGCGGAGCTGCACGGCGGCGGGCTGACGGCCGGGCCGACGGCCGACGGCGGCTTCGCCGTGGAGGCCACCCTGCCGCTGCAGCCCGCACCGGCCGACGGGAGGCCACGGTGATCCGGGTGATGCTGGTCGACGACCAGGAGATGGTGCGCGACGGCTTCGCGGCCCTGCTGGCCGCCCAGCCCGACATGCAGGTCGTGGGCACCGCCGGCGACGGAGCCGCTGCGCTCCGGCTGAACGCCGAGCTGACCCGGGCCGGCACGGCCCCGGACGTCGTCCTGATGGACGTGCGGATGCCGGTGATGGACGGTCTGGCGGCGACCCGCTCGCTGCTGGGACAGCCGGCCGGGGAGGGCCCCGTGCCCCGGGTGCTCGTGCTGACCACCTTCGACCTGGACGACCACGTCTACGACGCGCTCCGCGCCGGCGCCAGCGGCTTTCTGCTCAAGCACGCCCCGGCTGCCGACCTGCTCAACGCCGTCCGCGTGGTCGCCGCGGGCGACGCCCTCCTCGCCCCGCAGGTGACCCGCCGGCTGATCGCCGACTTCGTGGCCGCCCGCCCGGCCGTGCCGCCGCAGCAGGAGCGGCTGGCGGTGCTCACCGAACGGGAGACCGAGGTCCTCGGGCTCATCGCCCGCGGCTGGTCCAACACCGAGATCGCCGACCACCTGGTGCTCGCCGAGCAGACGGTGAAGACCCACGTCAGCCGGGTGCTCACCAAGCTGGGGCTACGGGACCGGGCCCAGGCGGTGGTACTGGCGTACGAGACCGGGGTGGCGGTCCCGGGTGGAGGAGCACCCCGGTAGCACCCCGGGTCGGCTCCGCAGCGTGACGCCCCCAGGGCCGGGCGTGTCCAGGATCAGTCGTCGTGGAGATCCTCTCGCGACCGCTGACCTCGGTGCTCGGCGCGCTGGCGGTGGTGGCGGCGACGCTGCTGCCCCCGGCGGCGGCCGCCCCCGTCCCCGAGCCGGTGGGCCTGGACCAGACCTGTGCCGCGGAGCTCGCCCGGCGGCTGGGGCCGGTCGACGTCCTCGGCTGTGACCCACGCGGGCGCGGCCTCGCCGTGCTCGGGATCGGCGACCCGGCGACCAGTGACCACGTCGCCGTGCTGGTCCCGGGGGCGGACATCGACCTGCGCACCCTGCACGACCCCGCCGATCCGCAGCGGCGCCCCCTCGGCTGGGCCCGCAGCCTGGCCGGGGCCGGGGGCCCCGACCTCGCCGTCGTCCTCTGGGTCGGGTATCCGACGCCGGAGGGAGTCGGCGTCGACGCCGCCACCGGGCGGCTCGCCCGGGCCGGGGCGGCGGCCCTGGTCCCCTTCGTCGAGGAGCTCGAGGACGGCGGGGCGCACGTCACCGTGGTGGGGCACAGCTACGGCGCGGTGGTCGCGGCGCTGGCCGCACCGGAGGTCCCCGCCGACGACCTGGTGCTGCTGGGCAGCCCGGGCGCGCGCGCCGCCTCGGTGGCCGACCTGCGCACCGGAGCACGCGTGTGGGCGGCCCGGACGGCGGGTGACTGGACCGGGCGGCTCCCGTCGGTGCGGCTCGGCGACCTCGGCCACGGTGCCGATCCGGCCGGCGCGGCCTTCGGCGCCCGGGCGCTGCCGGTCGCCGGGACCTCCGGCCACGACGGCTACTTCAGGCCGGGCTCCGCGGCGCTCGCGGGAGTGGCCGCGGTGTGCCTGGGCCGGACGCCGGACGCCGCTGCACCGGTCGAGGCGGCGGCCCGATGAACCGCCGCGACCCGGGCCTGGACGCGCTGCGGGTGCTGGCGACCGCCGGGGTGGTGCTCGGCCACTGGCTGGTGACGGCCCCGGCCCTGCAGCCCGGCGGTGCGGTCGCCCTGGACAGCCCGCTGCGCACGATGCCGGCGCTGGCACCGGTCAGCTGGCTGTTCCAGACGCTGGGCCTGTTCTTCCTGGTCGCCGGGGCCACCGCGGCCCGCAGCCGGGCGACCGCCGGGAACGGCGTGCCGGCCTGGTGGTGGCAGCGGGTGCGCGCCGTGGCCGCACCGGTCGCCGCGCTGGCCGCCGGGGTGGGGGTGGTCGCCCTGGCGCTCGCCCTGCACGGCACGGCCCAGGGCGTCGTGCGGACGATCGTCCTGCTCTCGCTGAGCCCGCTGTGGTTCCTGGCGGTGCACCTCACCCTGGTGGCGGCCACCCCGCTGATGCTCCGGCTGGACGACCGGCTGAGCACTGCCGCCGCCGCGGTGCCGGCCGTACTGGCGCTGGCCGCGCCGCTGGGCGGTCCGGTGCTGGCGCACACGGCGGTGCTCACCGGCTGGTGGGTGCCCTGGCAGCTGGGCGTGGCCCTGGCCCGGCGGCCCGTGCCCCGCCCGACGGCGCTGCTGCTGATCGCCGGTGGCCTGACCGGGGTGGTGCTGCTGGTGACCGTCGGCGACCTGCCGGTGAGCGCGGTCGGGGTCCGCGGCCAGGAGGACTCGAACCTTGACCCGCCGTCGGCCGCGACCGTCTGCCTCTGTCTGGCGCAGGCCGGACTGGCCGCCCTGCTGCTCCCCCGGCTGGGCGCGCTGGGCCGCTCCCGGGCCGTGCGGACGGCGACCCGGCTGGCGCTGCCGCTGTTCCTGCTGCACCTGCCGTTGCTCGCCGGCCTGTGGCTGGTGACCCTGCCGCTGGGCCCGCTGGCCGGGCTGCACGGGGTGCCCGACGGGCCGGGGTGGGTGCTGGCCCGCTGCGCCTGGTTGGCCGGGGTGGTGCTCCTGGCCTCGGCGGTGGCCGCGGGTCGGCGGTCAGCCGGGCGGCGGAGCCTGCGGGAGACGCCCCGGGCGGGGCCGCAGCCGGACCACGACGCGTCCGACCACGAGCGCCGGACCGAACGCCCGGCTGTCGTCGGCGACGAACGGGTTGTCCCCCTCCACCCACCAGAGGCCGTCTGCGAGCGGCCGGCGGGCCCGTTTGACCACCAGCAGCTCCGGCCGGGAGGGGAACCGGGCGAGCACCACGTCACCGGGGCGGACCGCCCCCGGGCGGCGCTGGCGGCGGACCAGGAGCCGATCGCCGGACCGCAGCGTCGGGGACATCGACGGCCCGCTGACCCGGGCGAGCACCCACGGGGTGGCCAGCCCGGGGAGGGCTCCCGGGCCGCGCCCGCTGGACGTGTTCGTGCTGATCACCGCGGGTAGGGTCGCAGACGATCCATCCCCACGACCCCGGAGGCACACCCATGCGTCTGTTCCGCATGTTCTCCGCCGTGGAGGCCACCGCGCACTGTGACCTCCCCTGCGGCGTCTACGACCCGGCCCAGGCCCGCATCGAGGCCGAGTCGGTCAAGGCCATCCAGGAGAAGTACCAGAGCAACGAGGACCCGGTCTACCGAACCCGGGCCATCATGATCAAGGAGCAGCGGGCCGACCTGGTCAAGCACCACCTGTGGGTGCTGTGGACCGACTACTTCAAGCCCCCGCACTTCGAGAAGTACCCGCAGCTGCACGAGCTGTTCAACAAGGCCACCAAGCAGGCCGGCGCCGCCGGCGGCAAGGGCAGCATGGACCCCGCCGAGGGTCAGAAGCTGCTCGACTACATCGCCGAGATCGACAAGATCTTCTGGGAGACCAAGGCCGCTGCCTGACGCAAGGACCCCGTCCTCCGCACCCCTCGCAGGCTCGGGGTGAGCCTCTGGACGGGGCCAGCACTGCCGGGCCCCGCGACCGCGGGCGCCCGGCAGTGGTGTCTCCGGGGCAGGCCGCCACGCCGTCACCGCGAACGCCCGGTCACAGCCCGGTAACCTCGGTCTGCGATGCGCATCGACCGGGCCGGCTGGCCCTTCCTCGCCGTTCCGTCGGCCACCGCGGCGGCGCTGTCCGCCGTGGGCCGCACCACCGGATCCCGGGCGGTCCGGCTGGCGGCGTGGCCGTTCCTGGCCCTCACCGGCTACATGGCGGTCTTCTTCCGTGACCCGGATCGGCGCTGCGACACCGTGCCACCGCCGGACGACGAGGTCATCTCCCCCGCCGACGGCGTGGTGATGGTGGCCGGTGAGCCCCAGCCCGGTGTCGCCCCGGAGGGCGACTGGCAGCAGGTCAGCGTCTTTCTCTCCGTGGTCGACGTGCACGTCAACCGGTCGCCCTATCGCGGTCGGGTCACCTCCGCCAGCTACCGGCCGGGCAGCTTCCTGGCCGCGTACCGCAAGGAGAGCGCGCACCGGAACGAGCGCAGCGAGCTGTGGCTCGCCGACGGGGACCGCACGGTGGTGTTCCGGCAGATCGTCGGGGTGCTCGCCCGGCGGATCGTCACCCGGGTGCGAGAGGGTCAGCAGGTGACCACCGGAGAACGGATCGGGCTGATGAAGTTCGGGTCGCGGATGGACGTCTTCGTACCGCGCGAGTGCACGGTCACCGTCACCGAGGGCCAGCGGGTACGGGGCGGCGAGACCGTCATCGCGCGCTGGTCCCGGCCCGCCTGAGATGCCTCCGGTGTCCGGCAGGCGGACGACGACCGTCGAGTTCGTCCGCGGCTCCATGCGTGGCGGTCGGCGGCGGGCGCGGGCCTGGCTGCCCAGCCTGTTCACCCTCGCCAACATGGCCTGCGGCTTCGCCGCCATCCTGGTCTCCTTCCGCGGGGAGTACCGACTGGCCTGCCTGCTGGTGGGGCTGTCGGTGGTCTTCGACATCGCCGACGGCGCGGTCGCCCGGCTGGTCGGCGCGGTGTCGCCGTTCGGCCTCCAGTTCGACTCGCTGGCCGACCTGGTCTCCTTCGGCCTGGCCCCGTCACTGGTGGTCTTCGCGCTGTTCTCCGACGGGCGCGACCAGTGGGATCCGCTGGGCTGGCTGGCCTGCTTCCTCTGGGTGGCCTGCGCCGCGATCCGGCTGGCCCGGTTCAACACCACGATCGACCCCACCGCGGACAAGCGGTACTTCACCGGGCTGCCCAGCCCCGGCGCGGCCGGCGTGGTGCTGGCCAGCGTCTTCGCCTTCGCCGACGCGATGCAGGGGCGGGACCGGCTGTGGGTGCTGCTGGTGCTGGTCGTCCCCGGCCTGCTCATGATCAGCAACGTCCGCTACCGCTCGTTCCGCTCGCTGGTGAGCCCGAAGAGCGGCAAGCCCTACGGTCTGGTGATCGCCGCCGTCCTGGTCGTGCTCGGGATGGCCACGATCCCGGTGGTGACCGGCTGCCTGCTGGCCTACGGCTACCTGCTGTCCCCGCTGGTGATGCCGTTGGTGTCGCCGCTGGAGCGGCTCGTGCCGGACCGGGTCAAGGAGGCGCTCTCGTGAGCGGGCAGGAGCGGCGCGCACCCCGGGAGCGAACCGGTGACGTCGTGACAGTGCGCCCGATCGGGCCCGGCGACGTCCCCGCCGTGCTCGGGCTGATCCGGGAACTGGCCGCCTACGAGCAGGCCGAGCACGAGGCGCAGATGACCGCCGACCAGCTGCACGGCGCCCTGTTCGGGGAGTCACCGGCGCTGTTCGGGCACGTGGCGCTCGCCGCCGACGGCAGCACCGCCGGCTTCGCGCTGTGGTTCCTCACCTTCTCCACCTGGCGGGGCACGCACGGCATCCACCTGGAGGACCTCTACGTCCGGCCGGAGCACCGTGGGACGGGCCTGGGGCGGGAGCTGCTGCGCACCCTGGCCGAGGTCTGCGTGGCGCGCGGGTACGCGCGCCTGGAGTGGTCGGTGCTGGACTGGAACGCACCGTCGATCGCGTTCTACAGAGCAGCGGGGGCCGTGCCGATGGACGAGTGGACGGTCTACCGGTTGACCGACGAGGCGCTCGACTCCTTCGCCGCGTCCCACCGGTGACCACCCCGACCGAGGAGGAGGACGACGTGACGACCGAGCGCAGCGAGTCCCTGTGCTGGCTGACCGACATGGACGGCGTGCTGGTGCACGAGGGCAACGCCCTGCCCGGCGCCGCGGAGTTCCTGCAGCGGCTGCGGGACCGGGAGCGCCGCTTCCTGGTGCTGACCAACAACTCGATCTTCACCCCGCGCGACCTCTCGGCACGACTGGCCCGCAGCGGGCTGACCGTGCCCGAGGAGTTCATCTGGACCTCGGCCCTGGCGACGGCGGACTTCCTCTCCTCCCAGCTGCCCGGCGGCTCGGCCTACGTGATCGGTGAGGCGGGGCTGACCACGGCGCTGTACGAGGCCGGCTACGTGCTGACCGACACCGACCCCGACTACGTGGTGCTGGGTGAGACCCGTACCTACTCCTTCGAGGCGATCACCCGCGCGATCCGGCTGATCGGCGACGGAGCGCGCTTCATCGCGACCAACCCGGACGTGACCGGGCCGTCGCCGGAGGGGCCGCTCCCGGCCACCGGCTCGGTGGCCGCGATGATCACCAAGGCGACCGGGGCGGAGCCCTACTTCGTCGGGAAGCCGAACCCGATGATGTTCCGCAGCGCCATGAACCGGATCGAGGCCCACTCGGAGTCGACGACCATGGTCGGCGACCGGATGGACACCGACGTCGTTGCCGGCATCGAGGCCGGGCTGGACACCGTGCTGGTGCTCACCGGGTCGACCAAGGAGTCGGACGTGCCCCGCTTCCCGTTCCGCCCGGGCCGGGTGCTCCCCTCGATCGCCGAGGTCATCGACCTCGTCTAGCGGTCGAGGAACGCCAGCCGGGCCTCGGGGGTGGCCAGCAGGTACAGCTCCAGCGCGACCAGGGCGAGCAGCGGCACCCCCAGCAGCGGCTGGTCGGCCTGGAAGGCCGCTGTGTACCCGATGACGCCCAGCAGCAGCTGCAGCACGATCACCGGGCCCCTCGACCACCCGGCCACCCGCCACAGCCCGACCGCCGCCGCCGACAGCAGTCCGGCGCCCAGCCCGACGTAGACGACCTCGGCCAGCGCCCGGGCGACGCTGTCCGGCTCACCGGTGACGGTCAGGAGGAGCAGCAGCAGCGCCAGGGCGGTCAGCCCCGCCGCCTCGACGGCGACCACCAGTGCGGCCCGGCGCACCGCGGGGGGCGCCGGCGGGCGGTCCCGCGCCGGCCGGGGCGCCGCCGGCTGCGCGGCACCACCGAGCAGCCCCTCCGCTCGGGGTCGCCGGCGACCGGGGGCGTTCGACTGATCGCCAGACACGGCCCACAGGCTACGCGTGGAGCGACCGGACGAGCTGCCGCAAGGCCCCCCGAGGCGGCTGGCTATGTTTGCCGCATGCGTGCGCTGCTGGTGGCGAACCCGGCGGCGACGACCACCACCCGCAAGGTGCGCGACGTGCTGGTCCGGGCGCTGTCCAGCCAGCTCCAGGTCGACGTCGCGGAGACAGCCCACCGGGGTCACGGGCGGGAGCTCGCGGCGCAGGCCGCGGCCGACGGCGTCGACGTCGTCGTCACCCTGGGTGGCGACGGCACGGTCAACGAAGCGGTCAACGGCCTGCTCAGCGCCGGCCCGGGCGGTCGGGTCCCCACGCTCGCCGTCGTCCCCGGTGGCTCGACCAACGTCTTCTCCCGGGCGCTGGGGCGTTCCCGCGACCCGGTGGAGGCCACCGGGGAGATCCTCGACTCGCTGCGCGCCGGCCGCACCCGGCTGGTCTCCCTCGGCACCGCCTCGGCCCGCCTGCCGGGCACCGGGGCCGAGGAGTGGACCGAGCCGCGCTGGTTCGCCTTCGCCGCGGGCATGGGCTTCGACGCCGACGTGATCTCCCGGGTCGAGGCGCAGCGGGCGCGCGGTCGCCGGTCCAGCGGCGCCCTCTACGTCCGCGCGGGCCTCGACGCCTTCGTGATCGGCCGCGACCGGCGCCGCCCGGCGATGACCCTCGCCGTTCCCGGGGAGCCGCCCGTCGACGGGCTCTTCCTGGCCCTGCTGTCCAACGTCAGCCCGTGGACCTACCTCGGTTCCCGGCCGGTCAACCCGAGTCCGCAGGCGTCCTTCGACACCGGGTTGGACGTCTTCGCGATGGGCCGGGTCGGCGTGGTCCGCATGCTGCACCACGTCCGCCAGGTGATGGCCGCGCGGCCCGACGCCCGGGGGCGCGGCATCCACCGGTGGCACGACCTGACCGAGCTGACGCTGACCGCCACCCGCCCACAGGGGTGGCAGCTCGACGGGGACCACCTCGGCACCACGACCGGTCTGCGGGTTCGCTCGGTGCCCACCGCGCTCCGCGTCGTCGTCTGAGAGAGGACCTCGTTCCTCCCCGCCGCTCGCTCCGCTCGTGGCCGGCCCCGGGCACGAGGCAGCCCCAGCACCTCACCCTGCTCGCGGCGCCCCTGCTCGCGGCGACCCTGGACGCGGGCAGCGCTGCACGAGTGGCGGGGCCCGCACACCCGTGGTGAGCTTCCTCACGAGCGCCCGTGAACAGGTGGGAGTCTGCTTGACAGCCCGGCGTCTCGTGAAACCATCACAAGCAAGCAACCTGCCGGTAACAAGGCAGGCGGCCGCCGTTCACGACGCCGGACCTCCGGCGCGTTGATCTGCGGGGGCGGTCATCAAGGCCGGCGGCCGACTGCCCGCCGACAGCATTTCAGCCGAGATCGAGGAGTACACAGCCATGGACTGGCGCCACCGCGCGCTCTGCCGGGACGAGGACCCGGAGCTCTTCTTCCCGATCGGGACGACGGGCCCTGCGGTCGTCCAGATCGAGCAGGCCAAGGCTGTGTGCCGTCGCTGCCCGGTCGTGGAGTCGTGCCTGGAGTGGGCACTCAGCTCCGGCCAGGACTCCGGCGTCTGGGGCGGCCTGTCCGAGGACGAGCGCCGCGCCCTCAAGCGACGCACCGCCCGCACCCGGGTACGCACCGCCTAGTCGAAGGACCCCGTCCCCCGCCCCCCGGCACGCTCGGGGTGAGCGTCCGGACGGGGCCGACAGCGAGGGCCGCTCCGTCTTCCGGAGCGGCCCTCGCTGCTTCAACGGCGCGGACGGCCGGCTCCCGGCAGGGTGAGCACGACCTCCGTGCCCGGGCCACCGCCGGAGGGCGGCCCCATCTCCAGCGTGCCGTGCAGCTCGCTGGTCACCAGGGTGCGGACGATCTGCAGCCCCAGGCCGGTGCTCGCTGCCGGGTCGAAGGACGGCGGCAGGCCGCGCCCGTCGTCGTGCACACGCACCTCCAGGTCGGCGCCCTCACGGCGGGCGTGCAGCACGATCGTGCCGGGCGAGCCGTCCTCGAACGCGTGCTCGGCGGCGTTGTGCAGCAGTTCGGTCACCGCCATCACCAGCGGCGTGGCGGCGGCCGCGGGCAGCTCACCGAGCCGGCCGTCGCGCTTGATCCGCGCCGCCGGCCCCACCGAGGTCACGTCGCCGAGCATCGGCAGCACCTGGTCGAGCACGTCGTCGACGTCGACGACGTCGTCCCTGCTGCCGGCCAGCGTCTCGTGCACCACCGCGATCGAGGCCACCCGGCGCACCGACTCCTGCAGCGCAGCCCGGGCCGCCGGCTCGGTCATCCGGCGGGCCTGCAGCCGCAGCAGCGCCGCGACGGTCTGCAGGTTGTTCTTCACCCGGTGGTGGATCTCCCGGATGGTGGCGTCCTTCGTCATCAGCGCGCGGTCCCGCCGGCGGACGTCGGTGACGTCACGGACCAGCACCAGCGCGCCCTCCTCGGCCCCGGGCGCCTGCAGCGGCAGCGCGCGCACCAGCATCGTGGCAGCGTCGTTCTCCACGTCCATCGGATCGGGGAACCGGCCGGCCACCGCCGCGTTGATGCTGGCCGCCACCGCCTCGCCGGCCACCCGGTCGGCCGAGACGCCGCGGGTGACCTCAGCGAGGTCCGCACCGACGACGTCGCCGATGACCCCCATCCGCCGGTAGGCCGACAGCGCGTTGGGGCTGGCGTAGACGGCGCGACCGGCGGAGTCGAGCCGGACCAGGCCATCGCCGACCCGCGGGCTCATCTCGGCGTCGTCGAGCATCCGTGGCGGGAAGGTGCCCGCGGCGACCATCAGCGACAGGTCGGCGGCGATGTCCAGGTAGGTCAGCTCGAGCGTGGACGGGGCCCGGGTGACCGCGAGGTTGGTGTCCTTGGCCAGCACCGCGACCACCACGCCGTCGTGCCGCACGGGGATGACCTCACGCCGGCGCGGGGCGGTCCCGGACCAGTCGGGCTCCCCCTCGGTGACCGGGCGCCCCTCGCTGTGCGCCTGCACCAGCTGGGCGGCCGCGTCGCCGCTGAGCTCGGTGCCGATGAGGTCGTCGGGCTGGCTGGTCGGCGCGGTCAGCGGCCGCACCTGCGCCACGCACCACCAGGCGCCGTCCTGCAGCGGCACCCACAACGTCAGGTCGGCGAAGGCCAGGTCGGCCAGCAGCTGCCAGTCGGCGACCAGCCGGCGGGCGTGGTCGACCTGGGACGGGCTCGCCGCCGAGCTCCGGGTCAGGCGATCGGACAGGCTGCTCATGGTGACCCGGAGCCTAGGCGGGGGCTCCGGCGGCCGGTCCACCTACCCTGCGCTGGTGAGCCGCAGCGCCGCCGACGGCATCGGCACCGCCCGCCCTGAGGAGCACGAACGGATCGGCCGGCTCACCGCCGGCGTGTACACCGCGGAGGGGCTGGCCTCGCCCGAGTACGCCGAGCAGCTCGCCGACGTCCCCGGCCGGGCCGACCGGGCCGAGCTGCTCGTCGCCCGGGACGGCGACGGCGCGGTGGTGGGCAGCGTGGCGCTGGTGCTCACCGGCGACTTCGGCCAGGTCACCGAGGCCGACGACGAGGCGGCCTTCCGGATGCTGGTGGTCGACCCCGCGGCGCGTGGGCAGGGGGTGGGCGAAGCGCTCGTGCAGGCCTGCCTGGACCGCGCCCGCGCGGTGGGCAAGCGGCGGATGCTGCTCACCACCGGGCCGCAGATGGCGACGGCGCACCGGCTCTACGAGCGGCTGGGCTTCGCCCGGCTGCCGGAACGCGACTGGAGCCCGGTGCCGGGCATCGACCTGCGGGTGTACGCGCGGGAGCTCTGAGCGTCAGCCGGCGACGACGGTGGCGATGAGGTCGCCCTCCTGGAGCACCTCGCCCTCCACCACGTGCATCTCCTCGACGACGCCGGCCCGCTCGGTGAGCACCGGGATCTCCATCTTCATCGACTCGAGGATCACCAGCGTGTCCCCGGCCGCGACCTGCGCCCCGGGGGCAACCAGGACCTTCCAGACGCTGGAGACCATCTCGGCGTGGATCTCCTCGACCGCCACCGGCGCGCCTCCTCGTGTCGACGTCCCCGCCGCCCGACGGGGACGACCATGAAAGCACGGCCCGGTGCTCAGCTGCGGTCGGCCACCAGCGGAGCGGCGATCCGGTGCAGCACCTGGCAGACCGCGGCACCGTCGTGCGGCACCCCGGTGTCGGGCAGCCCGGTGAGCACGTCGGTGGCCGCGCGCGCCGCGGCCGCGAGGTCCGGCGCCGCCGCGCTGACCGTCGCGAGCAGCGCGTCGTACCAGCCGTCCAGACGGTCCCCGGGGTCGTAGCCGCGGACGGCGACCAACTCACGGTCGGCGCCCTGGACACTGCCCGGCGGCAGGTCCGGCAGGCGCCCGGTCACCCGGCCGGCCACCCCGGGCGGGAGGGTGGCGCGCAGCTGGACGGCGACAGCCGGGTGGACCGGGGCGGCACCGCCGTCGTCCGGGGCGTCGCCGACGGCGCTGCGCAGCGAGAGCTCGACGGCGTCCACGCCGTGCGACCGCTCGAGCACGGTCATGTCGAGTGAGAACCCGGCGGCGACCTCGGCCAGCTCGCCGTCGGGGTCGATGCCCACCGTCACCAGTCCACGCCAGCCCAGCTCGGGCAGGCGGCGGGCAGCGGCCGGGAGAGGCCCCACGCCCTCTGCGGGGGTCCAGCTCACCCGCGGGGTGCCCCCGGCCCGGTCGCGCACCACCGGGGTGACGTGGTGCAGCGCGTCCTCGGTGACCCAGGCGAGGAAGCCCCGCTCACTGGCCGGCTCGACCCCGTCGCCGCCCAGCCGCTCGAGCACCTCGGCGTGCGGGCCGATCCAGGTGAGCCCGGCCTCGGCCACCGCCGCGGCGAGCCGGGCGTTGCCGGCCAGCGCGGGCGGGACCGGCAGCACCGCACGCACCCGGGTCCGGCGGGCGGCCTCGACGAGGCGGCGCACGTCGAGGTAGGACTGCGCCGCGGGTGCGGGGCCCAGCAGCACCGACTCGTCGGCCATCCGGACGTGCCGGGCGTCCTGCTCGGCCTCGGAGCACACCGCGACGGCCTTGACCCCCAGCCGCGCGCAGGCGGCGATCACCGCGCACGCCGCCGGTCCGCGGCCAGCGACCAGCACGCTCTCCACCGCCGTCAGGGCCACCCCGTCCCCCGTCCCCGGCCTGCGGCCGGCGTCGTCGCCACCACTCGCCCCTGAGCCTGACAGGTTCCCCGCCGGCCCTGCACCACCGCACGGCCGCGGCCCGGCGCGTGAGATCCTCGTCCGGTCAGCTTGGCCGGTCCGGGTGCTCTCCGCACGCTGCCCCGGCCGGCGATCACCCGCCGGTGCACCACCGGCGGCATTCCCGACCCGAGTGAGGAGGCAGCGATGTCCAAGCGTGGACGCAAGCGGCGCGCCCGCAAGAAGAGCGGCGCCAACCACGGCAAGCGCCCCAACGCGTAAGGCGGAGCCGTCGGCCCCCCTGCAGAGTCCCGTCGCGAGCGACGGGGGCAGGGGGGTCCTTCGTCCGCCGCAGCCGTCAGGCGGAGGGGCGCTCCCCCGGGAGCTGCTCGGTGTAGGTCTCCACGCTGGACCGCTCGATGCGGACCTGCGTGCCGTCCTCCTCGAAGGAGACGGTGGTCAGCTGCACCTTGATCCGGTCCCGCAGGCCGGGCGGCGGCGCGTCCCCGCCGCAGCGGCGGCGCACCAGGGCCTTGAACTCCTGCTCGATGCCGAACTGCCGCAGGCAGGGCGAGCAGTCCTCGAGGTGCTCGGCGATCACCGACCGCCGTGCGTCGTCGGTCTCGTGGTCGAGGAACTCGAACACGTGCGAGAGGACGTCGTCGCACGAGGTGATCTCGACGTCGTCGTGCGCCCCGTGCTCTCCCCGGATCCGGTGCGTTCCGTCGTGAGCGTCGGTGCTCATGAGCGGGTCGCCTCCTCCGCAGCCCCCGCGCGGACGAAACCGCGCTCCCGGGCGTAGTCGGCCAGCAGCTTCTGCAGACCGCGACGACCGCGGTGCAGGCGGGACATCACCGTGCCGATGGGCGTGCCCATGATCTCGGCGATCTCCTTGTAGGCGAAGCCCTCGACGTCGGCGAGGTACACCGCCAGCCGGAAGTCCTCCGGCAGCTGCTGGAGGGCGTCCTTGATGTCGGAGTCGGGCAGGTGGTCCAGCGCCTCGATCTCCGCCGAGCGCAGCCCGCTGGAGGTGTGCTCCTCCGCGGCGTACAGCTGCCAGTCCTGCACCTGGTCGGTGGGGTACTGCTGCGGCTGCCGCTGCTTCTTGCGGTAGCTGTTGATGTAGGTGTTGGTCAGGATCCGGTACAGCCAGGCCTTGAGGTTCGTGCCCTCGGCGAACTGGTGGAACGCGGAGTAGGCCTTGACGAACGTCTCCTGGACCAGGTCCTCGGCGTCGGCCGGGTTGCGGGTCATCCGCAGGGCCGCCGGGTACAGCTGGTCGAGGTAGGGCAGGGCGTCGCGCTCGAACCGGGCGTCACGCTGCGCCCGCGACTCCGCGAGCTCGCTCCGACTGCCGTCGGCGCGGGCCTCCGGCGTCTCCTCGCGCTGCTCCGGCTGCGCTGCAGCCGCGTCCGCCTCGACGACGGGGTTCTCGATCGTGGGCTCCTCGGGCACCGACCGTCCTCTCTGCGGCGCCCGGGAACGGGGCACCACGTCGGACGATCCTAGCCGGGACCGGTCGGGACGGCCGGGGGGACGACGGGACGGGGCGGCGCTGCGCGCGGTCCGCGCCGCCGCGCCCGGGGCTGTGCTGCTCACGGTCGGTCCAACCGAGCACCCCCGGGCGGGATTCCCGCGACCCGGGTCACCGCCGAACCCGGTCGTGCCGCCGGCCACCGCGCTCTAGGCTCCCCCGCCGTGGCAGCGACCCCGGCGGTGCGGGCCCTGGAACGGGCGAAGGCGGCCTACTCCCTGCACGAGTACGACCCGGCCGGCGGCGCGGACGGCCAGGGCTACGGCGAGGTGGCGGTGGCCGCGCTCGGCGCCGACCCCGCGCAGGTGTTCAAGACCCTCGTCGCCCGGGTCGACGGCGCGCTCACCGTCGCCGTCGTCCCGGTGAGCGGCCAGCTGGACCTCAAGGCGCTCGCCGCAGCCGCGGGCGGCCGGAAGGCCGCGATGGCCGACCCGGCCGACGCCGAGCGCGCCACCGGCTACGTGCGCGGGGGCATCAGCCCGCTGGGCCAGCGCAAGGCACTGCCGACCGTGGTCGACGCCTCCGCCCTGGGCCTCGCCACGGTGCTGGTGAGCGCCGGCCGCCGGGGTCTGCAGGTGGAGCTGGCGCCGGCCGACCTGGTGCGGCTCACCCGCGCCCGCACCGCGCCGATCGCGCGCTCGTGACGGACCGCGTCAGCGGGCGGTGGTCGGGTAGGGCGTGAGCAGCTGGTCGACCGGCGCGAAGTCGTCGGTGAGCACGCCGGCGTCGCCGATGAACCGGTCCAGCTCCTCCCCCGTCGCGACCTGCCAGGCCAGCTGCCGGTCGTCGAGGGCGGCGGCGATCCCGTCGACGGGGAGCGGCTGTTGCGAGGCGACCGCGACGACGTTCCCGCCGTCCTCGCCGGCGAGCACCGGGGCCCGGGCGAGCAGCGCGACGTGGTCGAACACCTCCCGCAGCGTCGCCAGTTCCGCGCGGACGAAGCCCAGCGGCGGGTGGTCGATGAGGTTGACCGCGTAGACGCCGTCCTCGGCCAGGGCGTCGTCGACCAGGCGGAGCGCCTCGACGGTGGTCAGCTGCCAGGGCACCGACAGCCCACCGAAGGCATCGCCCACGACGAGGTCCCGCTGCCCGCCCGGCTCCTCCTCCAGGCCGACGCGACCGTCCCCGACCCGCACCTGCAGCTCCGCGGACCGCTCCAGGCCGAGCTCCTCCTCGTCGATGGCGACCACGCCGGGGTCGACCTCCAGCACCCGGCCGACCGTGCCCGGCCGGACCTCGGCGAGGTAGCGGGGCAGCGTCAGCCCCCCACCCCCGACGTGCAGCGCCGACAGCGGCTCCCCCGCCGGCGCCATCGCGTCGGCAACCGAGGCGATCGCCTGCACGTACTCGAACTCCAGGTACGTGGGGTCGGCGAGGTCGACGTAGGAGTGCCGCAGCGTGTCCAGCTGCAGCACCCGCCCGGTGGGCCGCTCCGGGTCGGTGGTGACCCGCGCGCAGTGGTAGGCGGTCTCCCGCTCGCACGGGGTGGGCGCGACCGCGGCGAGCAGGGGCGCCGCCAGGGCCAGCACGAGCAGCCCCACCGGCAGCCGCCCGGAGCCGGCCGGCCCGCTGCGGCGCAGCAGCACGGCCAGGACCAGCCCGGCGACCACCACGACCAGGCCGGTGCCGACCAGGATGACGCTGCTGGGCAGCACGGCGACCAGCACGAAGCCGGTGGCGAAGGTGGCCACGATGCCGCCGAGCGTGCCGATGCCGGACAGCTGCCCGACCACCGAGCCGGTCTGCGCGAGGCTGCCCAGCTGCAACGCCACGACCATCGGCGGGACGGCGGACAGCAGCGCCGCCGGCACCACGACGGCGACCGCCGCCAGCAGGAGCACGTTGCCCGCCGCCGCCCCGGTGAGCAGCTCACCGGCGAAGCGGACCAGCGGCAGCACCGCCACGATCAGCCCGCCACCGGCCACCATCAGCGGGGCGATCAGCCGGCGCGGGTCCGTCCGGTCCGCCGCGGCGCCGCCGGCCCACGCGCCCACGGCGATCGCGGCCAGGGCGAAGCCGATCACCGCGGTGCTGGTCTGCAGCGTGATGCCGACGTAGGGCGCGATCAGCCGCAGCCCGACGACCTCGAGCACGAGCACCGCGCCGGAGGAGAGGAACGTGACCCCGGCAGCGACCCACCCGGGCAGCGCCCGGGAGGACTCCGGGGCCCGGTCGGGGGCGGGCGGGGCGGACGGGTCGGCGCTCAGCTGGTCTCCTCGGCTGCGTCGATCAGGGGGACGGTCGATCAGGGGGACGGTCGATCAGGGGGACGGTCGATCAGGGGGACGGTCGATCAGGGGGACGGTCGATCAGGGGGACGGTCGATCAGAAGAGGGCCGGCTGGTCGGCCGGCTCGCTGACCGACTCGACCCGGGCGGTCAGCTGCGGGCCGTTGTTGGCCACGTTGCCCACGGCCGGGCCCACGGGGCGGATCTCCAGCCGCTCGACGACCTCCGGCG
Source organism: Modestobacter sp. SYSU DS0657 (assembly GCF_054050925.1). Classification (NCBI taxonomy): domain Bacteria; kingdom Bacillati; phylum Actinomycetota; class Actinomycetes; order Geodermatophilales; family Geodermatophilaceae; genus Modestobacter; species Modestobacter sp. SYSU DS0657. Next base: position 70,584 of record NZ_JBJHAG010000018.1, read on the forward strand.
GGGTCGGGGCGGCCACCTCGGTCACGTCCTGCACCGCCGGGTCCAGCCACTGCGCCCACCGCTCGCGGGGCAGCACCAGCGGCATCCGCGGGTGCACCTCGGCCAGCGCCCCGACCGCCGGCGCCGTCACGACCGTGCAGGTGTAGAGCCGGTCGTCCCCGCGCCCCCAGACCTCCCACAGGCCGGCGAACGCCAGGCCCGAACCGTCCTCGGGGGTGACGTAGTAGGGCTGCTTGCCCGGGCGGTCGGCGCGCGGTGCCCACTCGTACCAGCCGTCGGCGGGCACCAGGCAGCGGCGGCTCGCCGCGGCGGTGCGGAACGCCGGCTTCTCGGTCAGCGACTCCACCCGCGCGTTCAGCATCCGGTTGCCGATCGCGGCGTCCTTGGCCCAGGAGGGCACCAGCCCCCAGCGCACGACCCGCAGTTCCCGGTGCCCGCCGCCGGTCAGCGCGCCCTCGGCGTCCCGCTCCTTCTTGTGCCGGACGACGTACACGTCCTTGGTCGGCGCGACGTTGTGGTCCGCCGGCAGGGCGGGCTGCCCCTCGGCGACGACCGCCTCGAACTCGACCACCAGGTCCTCGGGACGGCGGCTGGCGGCGTAACGACCACACATGACGGCTCCTCCCCGCGCGCCGACGGCACCGGCGACCACCAGCGAGCCTAGGTGCCGGTGTCGAGGTGGGTCTTCCGTCCAGCGCCCCCACCCGTGCGCGCGGGGCCCGGCGGAGGTAGGACGGGGAGGCACAGAGCCGACCCAGCGCGATGGAGGCACGACGACGTGACGACCCAGGCTCCGCCCACCGAGCACCCCAAGACCGCCAGTGACTCCGGTGACCGCCCGTACGCGACGATCGACCCGGCCACCGGGCGCACCGAGCAGGAGTTCCCCTTCCTGGACACCGCCGAGGTCGACGGCGTCGTCGAGCGGGCGCACGCCGCCTTCGGCGAGTGGCGGCGCCGCCCGGTCGCCGAGCGCGCCGCGATCGTCGGCCGCATCGGCGAGCTGATGCGCGAGCGGCGCGACGACCTCGGCGCGCTCATCACCAAGGAAATGGGCAAGCGCATCCAGGAGGCGACCGGCGAGGCGATGCTCGTCTCGATGATCTTCGACTGGTACGCCCAGAAGGGCCCGGGCTTCCTCGAGCCGAAGCGGATCGACGTCATGGAGGGCGAGGCCCTCGTCGTCAACGAGCCGGTCGGCGTCCTGCTGGCCATCGAGCCGTGGAACTTCCCGCTCTACCAGGTGGCCCGGGTGGTGGCCCCCAACCTGGTGCTGGGCAACGTGGTGCTGCTCAAGCACGCGGAGAACAACCCGCAGACCGCCCTGGCGCTGGAGCAGCTGTTCCGCGACGCCGGCGTCCCGGAGGGCGTCTACACCAACCTGTTCCTGCGGATCTCCGACGTGGAGAAGGTGATCGCCCACCCGCACGTGCAGGGCGTGACGCTGACCGGCAGCGCCCGCGCCGGCAGCAGCGTCGCGTCGCTGGCCGGCAAGCACCTCAAGAAGTCGGTGCTCGAGCTCGGCGGCAGCGACCCGTTCATCGTGCTCGACGCCCCCGACGTGTCGAAGACGGTCCAGGCGGCCACGATCTCCCGCACGCTGAACACCGGGCAGGCCTGCATCGCCGCCAAGCGGTTCATCGTGATGGACGACGTGTACGACGAGTTCGTCGCGGGCCTGACCGAGGCCTTCCGCGGGCTGCAGCCCGGCGACCCGGCGGACCCGGCGACCACGCTGGGCCCGCTGTCCTCCGAGCGGGCCGCGCAGGACTACACCGCCCAGGTGCAGGACGCCATCGACAAGGGCGCCACGGTGCTGGTCGGCGGCGGCCGGCCGGAGCGGGAGGGCGCGTTCGTCAACGCGACCCTGCTGGCCGACGTCACCCCGGAGATGCGCGCCTACCACGAGGAGCTGTTCGGCCCCGCGGCGGTGGTGTACCGGGTGTCCAGCGAGGACGAGGCGGTCCGGCTGGCCAACGACACCGAGTTCGGGCTGAGCGCCTCGGTCTTCTCCGCCGACGTCGAGCGGGCCCGCGCCGTGGCCGACCGGGTGGAGTCGGGGATGGTCTGGATCAACTCGCCGTCCGGCACCTCCCCGGAGCTGCCCTTCGGCGGGGTGAAGCGCTCCGGCTACGGCCGGGAGCTCTCCGAGCTCGGCATGTTCGAGTTCGCCAACCAGCGGCTGGTGCGCACCGTCGGCACGCCGAAGCCCGAGTCGGTCGAGGCCGAGGCCGGCTGACCTGGTGGTCCGGGGTGGTGGCCGCAGGCGCCGTCACCCCGGACCCCCGGTGCCGTGACAGGGCAGGATGACCGCCATGGCAGAGGTCTGGACGACGCCGCACCGCACCGCCCCCGTCGACGCGGTGGTCACGCTGCCCGGGTCGAAGTCGCTCACCGCCCGCGCGCTGGTGCTTGCCGCGCTGGCCGAGGGGCCCAGCCGGCTGGTGCGACCGCTGCGCGCCCGGGACACCGACCTGATGGCCGACGGGCTGCGCGCGCTGGGCGTGGGCGTCGCCGAGGACGGGGACGACTGGCTGGTCACCCCGGGCGAGCTGCGCGGCCCCGCCGACGTCGACGCCGGCCTGGCGGGCACCGTGTTGCGCTTCCTGCCCCCGGTCGCCGCGCTGGCCACCGGCCCGGTGCGGCTGGACGGCGACCCGCGGCTGCGGGAACGCCCCAACGCCGGGCTGATCGCCGGGCTGCGCGACCTGGGCGTGCGGATCGACGACGACGGCCGGGGCCGGGCCCCGTTCACCGTGCACGGCACCGGCGCGGTCCGCGGCGGCGCGGTGACCGTCGACGCCAGCGAGTCCAGCCAGGTGGTCTCCGGGCTGCTGCTGGCCGCCGCCCGGTACGACCGGGGAGTCGACCTGGCCGTCGCCGGTTCGCTGCCCTCGATGCCGCACGTGGAGATGACCGTGCGCACGCTGGCCGAGCACGGCGTCGACGTCGTCCCGACCGACGGCGGCTGGCGGGTCTCCCCCGGCCCGATCGCCGCCCTGGACCGGGTGGTCGAACCCGACCTGTCCAACGCCGCTCCCTTCCTCGCGGCCGCGCTGGTCACCGGCGGGCGGGTCACCGTGCGCGACTGGCCGGCCGACACCACCCAGCCCGGCGCGCAGCTGGACCGGCTGCTCACTGCGATGGGCGCCGAGGTCGCGCGCACCCCCGCCGGGCTGCAGGTCACCGGGGACGCCCGGATCGCGCCGCTGGAGGCCGACCTGGGCGCCGTCGGCGAGCTGACCCCGGTGCTGGCGGCGCTGTGCGCGCTGGCCGACGGCCCGTCCCGGCTGACCGGCATCGCCCACCTGCGAGGGCACGAGACCGACCGGCTCCAGGCGCTCGACGAGGTGCTGACCGCGGTCGGCGCCCGGGTGGAGCAACTGCCCGACGGCCTGGTGATCACCCCCGGCCCGGGCCGGGGCGCACAGCTGGACTCCTACGCCGACCACCGCATGGTGCACGCCGCCGCCGTGCTCGGGCTGGCCGTCGACGGCGTCCGGGTCACCGACCCCGGCGCGGTGAGCAAGACCCTGCCGGACTTCCTGGACCGGTGGGCCGCGCTGGTGGACCGGCCGGCGGAGGTGGGCCGTTGAGCCGCCGGATGGACAAGCGGTCCGACGAGGACGACGTCCGGGTCCGGCCGACCCGGCACGGCTCCCGCCCGCGCACCCGCACCCGGCCGGCGCACGAGGACGCCGTCCCGGGGATGGTGGTCGCCGTCGACCGCGGCCGGATGCAGGTGCGGGTCGAGGACCCGGACGGCACTCCGGTCGAGGTGACCGCCATGCGGGCCCGGGAGCTGGGGAAGCACGGTGTGGTGGTCGGCGACCGGGTGCGGATCGTCGGCGACACCTCCGGCCGGCCGGACACGCTGGCCCGGATCGTGGTGATCGAGGACCGGACGACGGCGCTGCGCCGCACCGCTGACGACACCGACCCGACCGAGCGGATCGTGGTGGCCAACGCCGAGCTGCTGGTGGTCGTCACCTCGGTGACCGACCCCGACCCGGCGCTGGGCTTCCTGGACCGCTGCCTGGTGGCCGCCTACGCCGGGGGCCTGGCGCCGCTGCTGTGCCTCACCAAGACCGACCTGGCCAGCCCGCAGCCGCTGCTGGACCGGTACGCCGGGCTGGAGGTCGAGGCGGTGCCCATGTCGCGGGAGGCGTCGCTGGACGAGCTGCTGGAGCGGCTGACCGGGCGGATGAGCGTGCTGGTCGGCCAGTCCGGGGTCGGCAAGTCGACCCTGGTCAACCGGCTGGTCCCGGACGCCTTCCGGGCCACCGGTGACGTCAGCAAGATCGGCAAGGGCCGGCACACGTCGTCCTCGGCGGTGCTGCTGGACCTCCCCGGCGGGGGCACCGTGATCGACACCCCGGGCATCCGCTCGCTGGGGCTGGCGCACGTCACCGCGCAGGACGTGCTCGCCGCCTTCGACGACCTCGCCGAGGCAGCCGTCGACTGCCCGCCCGGCTGCGGGCACACCGCCGAGGACCCGGAGTGCGCGCTGGACGCCTGGGCCGCCGACGGCCCGTCGGCCCGCGGCGAGCGGCTGGGCAGCTTCCGCCGGCTGATCACCGCCGTCGGCCAGCTCGACCCGGGGCACTAGGAGGGCCAGCGCCCGGGGCGCAGGTGGCTAGACCAGGCGGGTGGGCAGGGCGCGTTCGGCCCAGCCGCCGGCGCCGTCGGGGCGCACGTGCCAGGCCTGCGCTCCCGGGCGCACGGTGACCGCCTCGGCGAGGGCGACGCCGATGTAGTGCAGGCCGACGCCGTCCTCGGTCGCGTACCCGCCGGGCAGCTCGCCCGCGGCCACCAGCCGGCGGTAGGCCTCCCGGCGCGGCTGCTCGCCGTCGTCGTCGTGCACGTTGTTGCTGAACGGCAGCAGGCCCAGCCCGTCGGTCAGCGGGGCGAGCCGGTCACCGACCCCGTCGGTGGGGCCACCCACGTGCCAGCACTGGCTCCCGGCCCCGGTGCCCGCCAGCACGACCCCGGCCTCCCAGCACTCCCGCAGCGCCGCGGGCAGGCCGTGGGCGCGCCAGACGGCCAGCAGGTTCACCAGGCTGCCGCCCTCGACCAGCACGACGTCCTGGGTGAGCAGGTGCCGGCGCACGTCCGGCACGCTCGGCCGGGGGAACAGCCGCAGCGTGCTGAGGGTGACGTCGCCCCGGGTACCGAAGACCCGCTCGTACACCGAGACCGCCGTCGGGTCGTCGCCGATCGCCGTCGGCACGTAGCAGATCCGCACCGGTCCCTCGGCGGTCCGCCGGTCCCGTCCCAGCCGGAGCACGTGCTCGATGAGCGGCTGGTTGCCGCGCTCACCCGGCCGGGGCGCGAGCACCCCGGAGAAGGCGAAGACCTGCCGTTGCACGCTGCTCCCCTCGGTCCGTCGGCGCCGGTTCAGTCGTCGACGCCGTGCACATAACCACCGCTGCGCCAGTAGACCCCGGAGGCGTCCCGCGACAGCAGCCCCTCGTCGACCAGGTACCGGCGGAGGGCGGCCACGTCGGGGTGCCAGGCTGCCAGGAGGGCGTTCACCTCGCGCTCCGGGTACCGCACCCCGGCCTCGAAGACGTGCACCAGGTGGGCCAGCACCACCCGCCGCTTGCCCTGCTGCGCGGGGACGGCGACCAGCCGGCCGTCGCGCACGAACGCCCGCAGCACCGCGTCCTCGGCGGGGTCGGCCGACAGCGGCTCCGGGGCCGGCTCGCGCTCGGCGGCCGCCCGCGCCGCACTGCCGAAGCGGTCCTGGTGCAGCGTCAACCGGTGGCCGTCGCGACCCACCAGGCCCCCGCGGGCCAGCCGGCGGGCGGCCAGCGCCACCTCCTGCAGGGAGAGGCCGGTGGACTCGGCCACCTGCTCGATCGTGCCGGCGCCCAGCGCCAGCGCGGCCACCACCTTGAGCCGGACCGGGTCGGCCAGCAGCCCGACGATCGTCCGCGCCTCCATCCCCCGACCGTAACCGGGGAGACGTCGCGGGCGCCCCGGCACACCGGTGTGCGGCCGCAGGCATCGACGCCCCGGTCGCGGGGTAGCCGACCGGCCATGGTGAGCCCGATCGACATCCAGAAGGCCCTCGGCGGCATCGAGTACCCGGCGAAGAAGGAGGACGTGGTCAAGCACGCGGAGTCCCACGGCGGCGACGGCGAGGTGCTCCAGGCGCTGAGGAACATCGACGACGGCGAGTACGACACCCCGGCGGCGGTGGAGAAGGCGGTCTTCAACGACTGATGAAGCCCCCCCTTGCCCCCCGCCACTCGCGAGCTCGCGGCGGGACCCGGCGAGGAGGCCACGGTCGATCCGCACTGGTCCCGGCTGCTCCGGGCCGGGACCAGTAGGTTCGGCTGTCATGACACCCGGGATGCGCGGCTTCACCGAGGACATGCGCCTGGCGCACGTGCTCGCCGACCAGGCCGACGCGATCAGCCTCGACCGGTTCCGGGCGCAGGACCTCCATGTCGAGACCAAGCCCGACCTCACCCCGGTCACCGACGCTGACCGGGCGGTCGAGGAGCAGCTGCGCGCCACCCTGTCCCGGGCGCGGACCCGGGACGCGGTCCTCGGCGAGGAGTTCGGCAGCACCGGTCGGGGTGACCGCCGCTGGGTGATCGACCCCATCGACGGCACCAAGAACTTCGTCCGCGGCGTGCCCGTGTGGGCGACGCTCATCGCGCTGCTCGAGGGCGACGTGCCGGTGGTCGGGCTGGTCTCGGCGCCGGCGCTCAACCGGCGCTGGTGGGCGGCCGCGGAGGTGGGCGCCTGGACCGGCCGCCGGCTGGAGAGCGCGACCCGCTGCACCGTCTCGCAGGTGGCCGGCCTGGCCGACGCCAGCCTCTCCTACTCCAGCCTCTCCGGCTGGGAGGAGCAGGGTCGCCTCGACCCCTTCCTCGACCTCACGCGTTCGGTGTGGCGCACCCGCGCCTACGGTGACTTCTGGAGCTACATGATGGTCGCCGAGGGCGCCGTCGACGTGGCCTGCGAGCCCGAGGTCTCGCTGTGGGACCTCGCCGCGCTCGACGTCATCGTCCGGGAGGCCGGGGGGAGCTTCAGCGACCTCGACGGCGCCCCGGGCCCGGCGGGCGGCAGCGCGGTGGCCAGCAACGGCGTGCTGCACGCCGACGTGCTGACGGCGCTCGCCCGACGCTAGGGGCGAGCGCCGCCCGGGGCGCTGGTCAGTGCGCCGGGCCGGTGCCCCCGGAGCCGCCGCGACCGCCCTGGATCCGGCGCCGCACGTCCTCGATGCGGGCCCGGTTCTTCGGGTCGCTCGCCAGCTGCTGGGCCTTGTCCGTCGCCTGACGGATGACCTGCTTGCCCTTCGGGCTGTTCGCGAACTGCATGACCTTGTTCATGATCGACGCCATGGCGCGTCGCCCCCTCTCGTCGACGAGGATCCGGGTGCCGGCTCCTCACTCCGGGCCAACGGTGCCCCGGACCAGCCGGTTCCACTCCTGCGCGGCCGGGGTCAGCCGACCGCGGCGGTCCACCGTTCCCGGGCGGCCCGCAGCTGCGGCACCGACCGCGGCTCCACCACCGGCCCGTGCGCCCGCTGCGGGGTGAGCTCCCGCCCGACCCCGCGCCCGGCGAGCACCGCGGCGCCCGCGGCCGATGCGCTGCGCACCCGCACGTGCTGCACGGGCCGGCCCAGCACGTCGGCGAGCAGCTGCTGGAGCCCGGTGTCCCGCGCGCCGCCGCCGGTGAGCACGACCGGGGCAGCGTCGTCCGGAGCGGCGTCGTCCGGAGCAGCGTCGTCCGGGGGCATCCCGAGCAGGTCGAGGGCGGCGCCGACGGCGAACACGACGCCCTCCAGCGCGGCGCGGGCCAGGTCGGCCCGGTTCGTGCCGGCCGACAGCCCGGTCCACCCACCCCGCGCCGTCGGGCCGGCGACCCCACCCCGTTCCCCGGTCAGGAAGGGGGCGAAGACGACGCCACCGGCCCCCGGCGCCGCGGCGTCCAGGCTGCCCACCAGCGCCGGCCAGTCCAGGCCGAGCACCTCCCGCACCCACGACCAGGCCGTGCCGGCGTTCTGCAGCGCGGCCATCGCGTACCAGCCCTCGTCGGCGTCGGCGAAGCAGTGCACGACCGGGTCGGCCACCGGCCGCGGCCGCACGCCCGGACGCAGCACCTGCGCCCCGGATCCGAGGTTCACCTGGACGCCGCCGCCGTCGCCGCCCGCCGCCAGCAGCGCCAGCGGGGTGTCGGCACCGCCGACGACGACCGGCACCTCACCGACCGGCAGGACCGCCGTCCCGAGCACCTCGGCGCCGGGACGGACGGCGGGCAGCACCCGTGCCGGCAGGCCGGCGGCCGCCACCGCCGCGGTCGACCAGCGCTCCCCCGGGACGTCCCACAGCAGGGTGGCCGAGGCGTCGGTCCGGTCGGTGACCGCGGGGTCGGTGCCGGGCAGCAGCGTCGCGCGCAGCGCGTCCTTGGGCAGCAGGGCGGCCGCGGCGCGCTCCAGCAGCTCGGGTCGCGCCGCGGCCAGCCAGGCCAGCAGCGGCCCCGTCATCCCCGGCACGAGCGGGTTGGCCAGCGCCGCCCGGTCGCCGTCGGAGAGCCCTCGCCAGCGGGTCAGCTCCGCCGTGGCGCGCTGGTCGGGCCAGAGCAGGGCCGGTGCCAGCGGCCGGCCGGCGCCGTCGACCAGCACCGCACCGTGCATCTGGCCGGAGAACCCCAGGGCGGCCACCGGGCGCCCCGCCAGCCGGCCGGCGAGCGCGGTGAGGGCGTCGTCCAGCGCCCGGCGCCACACGACGACGTCGGTCTGCGCCCAGGCCGGCTGCGGCCGGTCGACGGCGTAGCCGACCTCGCTCTCGGCGACGACCGCGCCCGCCGGGTCGAGGGCCGCGATCTTCAGCCCGCTGGTGCCCAGGTCGGCACCGACGACGACCGGGTCGCTGCTCACCGCCGCATCCTGACCGCCGCGGCGCCGGCCGCGCCAGCCGGGGCGGGGCGTCAGCGGGCGGTGAGCTCGCCGGTGGCCACCAGCTCGTCGGCGACGACCCGCAGCTTGACGTTGCGCCGCTGGGAGGCGTGGGTGAGCAGGGTGAACGCCTGCTCCGCGGTGATCTTGTGCCGCTCCATCAGGATGCCCTTGGCCTGCTCGATGACCGCGCGGGAGAGCATCGCCCGTCGCATGTTCGCCGACTCCTCCAGCGCCCGGGCGGTCGCCTCCGCGTTGCCGACCGCGATCGCGACGAAGGCCGCGACCTCCTCACCCAGCGCGATGTCGGTCCCGGCGAACGCCCCGGTCCGGGTGGCGTAGTTGTTGAGGGCCCCGATCGTGGCGCCCTGGTACGGCAGCGGGACCGACAACGAGCTGCGCACCCCGAGCTCCGCGGCGCGCGCCGCGTAGCCCGGCCAGCGCTCCTCGGCCCGCATGTCGTCGACCACGAACACCTCACCGGCCAGGCCGGCGTCCAGGCAGGGGCCGTGGCCGCGCTGGTACTGCGACTCGTCGGCGTCCATCGCGAGCTGACCGTCGAAGGCCGCGGTGAAGGCGCGCTCCCCCCGGATCAGCGTGATCGAGGTCGCCTCGGTGCCGGGGATGGCCCGGCGGGCGACGCGCACCACCTCGTCGAGGACGTCGGACAGCTCACGGCCGGCGAGCTCGATCCCGGCCAGGGCCTGGTGCAGGTCCCGCGACGGCTCGCTCATGGTGGGTGGGCCCCTTCCGTCGACGGCCACCGCCGGTTCGACGGTCGCTGCCGAGTGGCGGACTCGGCCCCGCGAGGGTATAGCCCCCACGCGCGTGCGCCGACACCGCGCGGGAGTGGGACGCCGCCCCGACCCGAGGGCGGGTGGGCCGCGTCGGGCCCGTGGCCGCCGTGAGCGGCCGGCCGGGGCCGTGCCGTCCGGTCAGCCGTCCGGTCAGCCGTCCGGTCAGCCGTCCGGTCAGCTCCGTGACCACCCGGACCGCGGGTGCCACGGCGAGGAGCACCAGCCCTCCGGCGCACCAGCCGGCGAGGACGTCCGAGGCCCAGTGGGTGCCCAGGTGGATCGTGGTGAGCCCGACGCCGGCCGCGAGCACCCCGGCCAGGACGGCGCCGACCCGGCGGTGCCCGCGAGCCGTCATCACCAGGACACCCGCGGTCACGACTGCGTTGGCGGCGTGCCCCGAGGGGAAGATCGAGCCCCCCAGCGCGAAGGCGTGGCCAGCGCCCACGTCGCCGGCGGCCTCGCCCAGTTGCAGGGGCCCCAGGCGACCGACCAGGTACTTCACGGCACCGACGCCGACGTTGGTGAGCACGGTCGCCACGGCCAGGACGACCAGCGGGCCGGCGCTCCGGGCGCGCCAGGCCCGCAGCGCCAGCCATGGGACGACCAGGGCCAGGCAGACCGCCCGCTGGCCCAGCAGCACCCACCAGTCGGCGACCGGGCCGAGGGCCGGCCAGCGCTGACCCGGGGCCCAGCGGTAGACCGCCTCGTCCAGCTCGACCACCCGGCTGCCGGTCAGCACCCCGGCCAGCAGCGCCAGCAGGACGACGGTGAGCCCCCCGGCGAGCAGGGGTCGAGCGCGGAGCCGGAGCCTGGGGACCCGGAGCACACTGTCCCAGGCCAGCAGCACCACCTCAGCATGGATGGCGCGCCGGTCCCGCGCGCGGGGAGCGGCCGGCGTCGGTGCCCGGCGGCGCACGCGCCCCGGCGGGCCTCGCACCGCGCGCGCCCGGACACGCACGGAGTGGTGGGATGGGGAGACCGCCGGAGGCGCGATCCGCCACCGGCCCGAGCGCCGCAGGAGATCCCGTGCAGTACGCCGAGTCCGTCGTCGAGCTGATCGGCGGCACCCCGCTGGTCCGGCTGAACAAGGTGACCGAGCACCTGGGGCCCGACGCCCCGCTGGTGCTGGCCAAGGTCGAGTACCTCAACCCCGGTGGTTCGGTGAAGGACCGGATCGCGCTGCGCATGGTCGAGGCCGCCGAGGCCTCCGGGGCGCTGCAGCCCGGCGGCACGATCATCGAGCCGACCAGCGGCAACACCGGCATCGGGCTGGCCATCGTCGCCCAGACCCGCGGCTACAAGTGCGTCTTCGTCTGCCCGGACAAGGTGGGCCAGGAGAAGATCAACGTGCTCAAGGCCTACGGCGCCGAGGTGCACGTCTGCCCCACCGCGGTCGACCCGGCCGACCCGCGCTCCTACTACTCGGTCTCCGACCGGCTGGCGCGGGAGACCCCGGGTGGCTGGAAGGCCGATCAGTACGCCAACCCGAACAACCCGCGGTCGCACTACGAGACCACGGGGCCGGAGATCTGGGCGCAGACCGACGGGCGGATCACCCACTTCGTCACCGGCGCGGGCACCGGCGGCACCATCTCCGGCGTCGGCCGCTACCTCAAGGAGGCCAGCGGCGGACGGGTGCAGGTGATCGGCGCCGACCCGGAGGGCTCGGTCTACTCCGGCGGCACCGGCCGCCCTTACCTGGTCGAGGGCGTCGGCGAGGACTTCTGGCCCGAGGCCTACGACAGGTCGATCGCCGACGAGATCGTCGCGGTCTCCGACGGCGACTCCTTCGCGATGACCCGGCGGCTGGCCCGCGAGGAGGGCCTGCTCGTCGGCGGTTCCTGCGGCATGGCGGTGGTGGCCGCGCTGCGGGTGGCCGAGCGGCTCACGAAGGACGACGTCCTGGTGGTGCTGCTGCCCGACGGCGGCCGCGGCTACCTGAACAAAATCTTCAACGACGAGTGGATGGCCGACTACGGCTTCCTCACCGAGTCCGGCGGGGAGACCGTCGGTGAGCTGCTGTCCGCCAAGGCCGGCGAGACCCCGGCGCTGGTGCACACCCACCCGAACGAGACGGTGCGCGACGCGATCGACATCCTGCGCGAGTACGGCGTCAGCCAGCTGCCGGTGGTCAAGGCCGAGCCGCCGGTGACCGCCGGTGAGGTCGTCGGCTCGGTGGCGGAGAAGACACTGCTCGACGCGCTGTTCGCCGGGAAGGCGACGCTGGCCGACCCGGTGGAGCGGCACATGTCCGCCCCGCTGCCGATCATCGGCTCCGGCGAGCCGGTCTCTGCTGCGGTCGGCGCGCTGGGCGACGCCGACGCGCTGCTGGTGCACGTGGACGGCAAGCCGGCCGGCGTCGTCACCCGGCAGGACGTGCTGGGCCACCTGGTCGGCATCACGCCTACGGTCGGGGCATGAGCGGCTTCAACACGCGGGCGATCCACGCCGGGCAGGACCCGGACCCGGCGACCGGGGCGGTCATCCCGCCGCTGCACCTCACGACCACCTACAAGCAGGACGGCGTCGGTGGGCTGCGCGGCGGCTACGAGTACAGCCGCAGCGCCAACCCCACCCGGGACACCCTGCAGACCGCGCTGGCCTCGCTGGAGCAGGGCACCCGCGGACTGGCGTTCGCCTCCGGGCTCGCCGCCGAGGACACGCTGCTGCGCACCGTGTGCCGGCCGGGCGACTCGATCGTGCTGGGCGGGGACGCCTACGGCGGCACGTACCGGCTGATCTCCCGGGTGCTCGAGCCGTGGGGGGTCACGCACCAGCCCGTCGACCTCAACGATCCGGACGCCGTCCGGGAGGCCGTGGCCCCGGAGACGACGCGGGTGATCTGGTGCGAGACGCCGAGCAACCCGCTGCTCAACGTCTCCGACATCGCCGCGCTGGCCGAGATCGCGCACGCCTCCGGAACGCTGCTGGTCGTCGACAACACCTTCGCCAGCCCCTACCTGCAGCAGCCGCTGACGCTCGGCGCCGACGTCGTCGTCCACTCGACCACGAAGTACCTGGGCGGGCACTCCGACGTCGTCGGCGGGGCGCTGGTCGTGTCCGACGCGGAGCTCGGCGAGCGGCTGGCCTACCACCAGAACGCGATGGGCGCCGTCGCCGGCCCCTTCGACTCGTGGCTCGTGCTGCGCAGCCTGAAGACCCTCGGCGTCCGGGTGGAGCGGCACAGCGCCAACGCCGCCCGGATCGCGGAGTGGCTGCTGGAGCACCCGGCCGTCGGCGACGTGCTCTACCCGGGGCTGCCGCAGCACCGCAACCACGGGATCGCAGCCTCGCAGATGTCCGGCTTCGGCGGGATGATCTCGTTCCGCCTGAAGGCGGGCGAGGAGGCGGCGCTGCGGGTGTGCGAGCGCGCGCAGCTGTTCACCCTCGCCGAGTCCCTCGGCGGCGTCGAGTCGCTGATCGAGCACCCGCACCGGATGACCCACGCCAGCGCCGCCGGCTCCCCGCTGGAGGTGCCGGCCGACCTGGTGCGGCTGTCGGTGGGCATCGAGGACGTCGACGACCTCATCGCCGACCTGGAGCAGGCGCTGTCATCGTGATCCTCCCGGATCACACCGCGGCCAGGCAGCTCGTCCCGACGGGCTGAGCCGCTTCGTCGCGCCTGCGCGGGAGCCTCCGGCCCCCACTCGGCACGAGCAACTACACGTGGCGGGGGGCGGTGAGGATGCGGGGGCCGTCCTCCGTCACAGCCACGGTGTGCTCGACGTGCGCGGCGCGGCTGCCGTCGGCGCTGCGCAGCGTCCAGCCGTCGGCGTCGACCCGGTAGTCGTCGCTGCCGCCGGCCAGGAACCACGGCTCGATCGCGATCACCAGCCCGGCGCGCAGCGGCAGCCCGCGGCCGGGCCGGCCCTCGTTGGGCACGCTCGGCGCCTCGTGCATGCTCCGGCCGACCCCGTGCCCGCCCTGGTCGGTGTTGATCCCGCACCCACCGGCCCGGCCGACCGCCCCGATCGCAGCGGAGATGTCGCCGACCCGGTTGCCGACCACCGCCGCGGCGATCCCCGCGGCCAGCGCCGCCTCGGTGGTCTCCACGAGCTGGAGGTCCTCGGCTCGCGGCGTGCCGATCGGGTAGGTCCGTGCGGCGTCGCCCACCCAGCCGTCCAGCGTCGCACCGGCGTCCACGCTGAGCAGGTCGCCGTCCGCCAGCTCCTGGCTGGTCGGGATGCCGTGCAGCGCCACGTCGTTGACCGACAGGCAGAGCACGCCGGGGAACGGCGGGGTGGACGGCAGCGGGGCGTAGCCCAGGAACGGCGACGACGCCCCGGCGTCGGCGAGGACGTCGCGGGCGGTCGCGTCCAGCTCGGTCAGCCGGACACCCGGGGCTGCGGCCGCCTGCACCGCCGCGTGCATGTCGGCGACCACCGCGCCCGCGGCGCGCATGGCGTCGATCTCCCCCGGCGTCCGCAGCTCGATCATCTGGATTCCCTCCCGGTATTGGTATCCCGGTATTACTATCACGGCCATGGTGCGACCGCCGCTGACCCTCGAGGAGCGTGAGCGCGGCCGCCGGCTGGGGGCGCTGCTCCGCGAGGCCCGGGGCGACCGCTCCCCCGCCGAGGTCGCCGCTGCCTCCGGGGTGAGCCTGGAGGCGCTGCGGAAGATCGAGTCCGGTCGGGTGCCGACGCCGGCGTTCTTCACCGTCGCCGCGCTCGCCGGGGCCCTGGGCCTGCCGCTCGACCAGCTGATCACCGCCCTGCACAGCCCGACCGAGGGCGCCGCGCTCTCCGCTTGAGGCCCGACCTCAGACGGTCAGGACCGTCGTGACGTGCTCGACGACCGGGAACGGCTCGTAGAAGCGGTGCAGCAGATCTCGCCACCGCTGGTACTCGGGGGACCCGCGGAAGCCCTCGATGTGGTCCTCCAGCCGGTCCCACTCCCCCAGCAGCAGGTAGCCCGATCCCCGCTCCAGGCAGCGGGAGAGCGACAGTGCCCGGAAGCCCCGCATGGCCGCGATGAGCGAGCGCGCCTGCGAAGGCACGTTCGAACTCCTCCTGGTGGCCCGGCCGGACGTCGAGCAGTGCGTGCTCCCGTACCACGTCCGGCACGGTAGGGAGGCCCCCGGACCGGACGCTCAGCGGCCGCACGACGAGTCCGGGGAAGCGTCGGGTAGACATCCCGGCGTGCACCGGGTCACCGTCGTCATCGCCACTCTGGACCGGCGGACGTCGCTACTGCGCTCGCTGAACCGGCTCGACGTCGACGGGCAGCCGGTGATAGTGGTCGACAACGCCTCCACCGACGGCACCGCGGCGGCCGTCCGGAAGACGCACCCGCGGGTCGACGTCATCGAGCTGCCGGAGAACGCCGGCGCGGTCGCCCGCACCGACGGCGTCCGGCGGGCGACCACGCCCTACGTCGCGTTCGCCGACGACGACTCGTGGTGGGAGCCCGGTGCGCTGCAGCGGGCCGCCGAGCTGCTCGACGTCCATCCGCGGGTCGCGGTGCTGGTCGGCCGGGTGCGGATGGCCCGGGACGGGTCGGACGACCGGGTGTCGGTCAAGCACCGGGCCGCCGCGCTCGGCTTCTCCCCTGGCGCACCGGGCCCGGACGTGCTCAGCTTCCCGGCGTTCGCCGCCGTCGTCCGCCGGGATGCCTACCTCGCCGTCGGGGGCTTCTCCGCGTTCCTGTTCTTCGGCGGCGAGGAGCACCTGCTCGCCCTCGACCTGGCCGCCGCCGGCTGGCAGCTGGCCTACGCCGACGACGTCGTCGCCTGGCACGACCCGGCCGGCCCGGACCGGCCCTCGCCGCAGCGGTGGGCCCTGCAGACCCGCAACGACGTGCTCGTCGACTGGCTGCGCCGACCGCTGCCGGTGGCGCTCGCCGCGACCGCCCGGCTGGCCCGCCGCTGCCGGGACGAGCCGGCCGCCCGCACGGCGCTGGCCGGCGTGCTGCGGCGACTGCCCGCCGCCCTGCGGCAGCGCCGTCCGGTGCCCGCGGAGCTGGAGCGGCGGTTCGCCGCGGCGCAGCGGCCGCTCAGCCCTGCAGCTGGCGGGTGAACCAGTCGCGGGCGGCCGCGTTGCCCTCGGCGCCGCGCCGCTGGGCCTCGGCGATCTCGCCGGTCAGCGTGCCCGACAGGGCGTGCTCCAGTGCCGCGTCCAGCGTCACCGGGTCGATCTCGCCCGCTCGCAGCACCACCGGCCAGCCCAGTGCCGCCGCCTGGGCGCTCACCTTCGCGCCACCGCCGATCGCGTCGCAGGCGATGACCGGCTTCCCGTGCGCCAGCCCGAGCACCAGGGCGTGCAGCCGCATGCTGAGCACCACGTCGGCCCGCCGGATCAGGGCCTCGACCTGGGACGGGAAGCGCTCGTGCGGCTTCTCGAACAGGTCCATCGTCAGCTCGAACCACGGGATCGCCCGGGCCCCGAGCCAGCCCTCGATCGCGGCCCGGACCTCGCCGGCGCGGCTGCGGTCGCCGTACTCCTCCTGCGGCGGGGCGAAGGCGACGGCGATCACCGGGACGTCGGGCGTCGTCGTGCCGATCGCGAGGTCGGGCCGGGCGATGCCGGGGGCGTCCCGATCCCAGACCTGGTCGAACAGCGCGCGCCCGGCGTCGGAGACCACCGAGACGTTCACCGCCCAGCGCTGGGCGCCGGCGAACGCGCTGGTCAGCTCGCGCAGCAGCGGAGTGTCCGACACCGGCCCGCTGACGAAGACCAGGTGCGTGTAGTCGGTGGGGTCCAGCTCCCGCCAGTCGGGGCCGCGCTGCAGGTAGGGCGCCCAGGCGACGTCGTGGTCGACCCCGAGCTCACGGAGCCAGCCGGTGACGACGTCGGCCCCCAGCTCGTCACCGACGGTCGCGATGACCTCGTCGAAGCTGAACCACCCGGCGACCAGGACACGCATGGGCCCACCCTCTCAGGCCGGCCGCAGCGGGGTTGCAGGCGGTCAGCCCTCGGCAGCGACCAGGTCCTGGTACTCCGGGTGCCGGTCGATCCAGCCACGCACAAAGGAGCACATCGGCACGACGGTGCCCCCCTTGCTGCGGACGTCGTCCAGCGCGGCCCGGACCAGCTTGCTGCCCAGCCCGGAGTTCTCCTCGCCGGTGTCGACCTCGGTGTGGGTGAACACCACCTGGTTGCCGCGCCGCTGGTAGGCGGCCTGGCCCAGCAGCCGCTCGCCGTCACGGATCTCGTAGCGGCTGTCCTCGGGGGCGTCGGTGACGGTCGTCTCCATGCCCGGGCCAACCCCCGGGGCCGGGGTGCTGTTCCCCGGCCCCGGAGGTTCAGGCCAGCCGGCGCGCCGCGGGGCCGGAGGTGACGGTGAGCGTGCCGGGCTCGGTCAGCCCCCGCTCTCGGCAGGCGGCGACGACGGCGTCGCTGATCGCCTCCGCGTCGCGGGGGTGGACCAGCGCGATCGCCGACCCACCGAACCCGCCGCCGACCATGCGCGCCCCCAGCGCACCCGCCTCGCGGGCGGCCTCGACGACGACGTCGAGCTCCACCGCGGACACCTCGTAGTCGTCGCGCAGCGAGGTGTGCGAGGCGTCCAGCAGCGGCCCGATCTCGGCCACCCGGCCGGCCCGGACCAGCTCGACCACCCGGTCGACCCGCTGGTTCTCCCCCACCACGTGCCGGGTGCGGGCCCGCAGCCGCTCGTCGCCCAGCCGTTCGACGTCGGCCTCGGTGGCGTCGGAGAGCCACTCCAGGCCGAGCTGCCGGGCCGCCTGGTCGCAGTCGGCGCGCCGCTGGGCGTACTGGCCGTCGGCGAGGGTGTGCTTGACCCGGGTGTCGATCACCAGCAGCGCCAGCCCGGCCTCGGCGAGGCCCAGCTGCACCGGCTCGGTGCGGAAGTCGCGGGTGTGGATGAGCAGGGCCGAGCCCTCCTCGGCCAGCAGCGCGATGGTCTGGTCCATGCCCCCGGTGCCGGCGCCGACGACCTCGTTCTCGGCCCGGATGGCGGCCTGGACGAGCAGCTGGCGCAGCTCGGGAGAGTCGGCCCGGCCGGCCAGCTCGGCCGCGGCGATCGCCACCGCCGCCTCCAGCGACGCGGAGCTGGACAGGCCCGCGCCCAGCGGCACGTCGCTGCTGACCGACAGGTCCAGGCCCGGGACGTCGATCCCGGCCTGCTGCAGCGCCCACAGCGTGCCGGCCGCGTACGCGGCCCAGCCCTCGACCCGGCCGGGCCCGAGGCCGGCGAGGGTGCCCTCGAACGTCGGCGCGTCCCGGTCGGTGCTGGCCAGCCGGACGACGTCGTCGTCCCGGCGGCGCACGGCCGCGGCGGTGACCCGGGTCAGCGCCATCGGCAGGCAGC
Source organism: Modestobacter sp. SYSU DS0657 (assembly GCF_054050925.1). Lineage (NCBI taxonomy): Bacteria > Bacillati > Actinomycetota > Actinomycetes > Geodermatophilales > Geodermatophilaceae > Modestobacter > Modestobacter sp. SYSU DS0657. The sequence continues at coordinate 88,566 of NZ_JBJHAG010000018.1, forward strand.
GGCCGCCGTTGTAGTCGACGTGCTCCCCGATCAGGTTGACCCGGCCCGGCGCGGTCCAGACACCGTCCGGCTCGACGTCGAAGGCCCGCCGCAACTCGGCCGCCGCCTGCTCGGCGAGCCCCTGCGCGCCCACCTCCGCGCCGGGGTCGACACCGGCGCTCACGACGTCAACGCGTTCGCTCCCGCGGGGCGCTCCGCTCCTCGCTCGTTCCTCGCTGTGATGCTCACGCCCCTGTCCGCTCACGAGGCCACCTCCCGCAGCCGGTCGGCGATGCGCTCCGGCGTCGTGTCGTTGATCCAGGCGCCCATGCCCGACTCCGAGCCGGCCAGGTACTTGAGCTTCCCCGGCGCCCGCAGCAGCGAGAACAGCTGCAGGTGCAGGCGGCCCAGCTCGCGGTCCTCCCCGGTGGGGGCCTGGTGCCAGCCGGCGATGTAGGGCACCCGGTCGACCCCGGGATGGAACCGGTCGACCCGGCGCAGGAGCTCCTGGTAGACCACGGCCAGCTCGGCCTTCTCCGCGTCGTCCAGCGCGGCGAGGTCGGGGACGTCACGGTGCGGGGCCAGGTGCACCTCGACCGGCCAGCGGGCCGCCCGGGGCACGTAGGCGGTCCAGTGCTCACCGGCCAGCACGACCCGCCGGCCCGCAGCCTGCTCCGCGTGCAGCACGTCGGCCAGCAGGTTGCCGCCGGTCGCCTCGCGGTGCCGGCGGGCCTGCTCGACCAGCTGACCGGCGCGCGGCGGGAGGAACGGGTAGGCGTAGATCTGCCCGTGCGGGTGGGTCAGGGTGACGCCGATCTCCTGGCCGCGGTTCTCGAACACGAACACCTGCGCGATCCGCGGATCGGCCGAGTGGGTCGCCGTCCGGTGTGCCCAGGCCTCCACGACGGTGCGCATCCGTTGCGCCGGGAGGTCGACGACGGAGGCCTCGTGGTCGCTGGAGAAGACGACGACGTCGCAGTGCCCGTACGCGGGACCGTCGGCCGGGCCGAACGGCGGGGTCTCCCCGTCGGGGCCCACGGCGACCGGGGCGAAGCTGGGGAACTGGTTGGCGAAGACGACCACGTCGTACTCGCTGTCGGGAACCTCGCTCGGGTGGTGCGGGTCCCGGGTGGGGTCGAGCGGGCAGTCCGCGGCCGCCGGCAGGAACGTCCGGTTCATCCGGTGCCCGGCGATGGTCACCCACTCCCCGGTGAGGACGTCGTAGCGCACCTCGCCGGCCCGCGGCGTCCCGTCGAGCGGCCGTTGGTCGACGGCTGCGTGCACGGGCCCGGCCCGGCGCTCGTCGTCGAAGTAGAGGATCGGGCGGCCGTCGGCGAGCGTCCGCTCGGTCACCTGCCCGGCCCAGCCCTGCGGCGCCTCTGCAGACCCCGGTCCCATCGACTGCGTCCTCTCCGTCCCGGGCGGCCACCGGAACCCCGGGGAACCGGGTCGGCGCCACCACACAGACCGAAGGCCCGGTCACCAGAACGGTGACCGGGCCTCCGGGTTGGTAGCGGGGACAGGATTTGAACCTGTGACCTCTGGGTTATGAGCCCAGCGAGCTACCGAGCTGCTCCACCCCGCGTCGGTGAGATCAGGTTACCCCACCTCACGATCCGACGCGAACCGGGGTCCCCCGCGGTGGGGAGACGGCCCGCGACCCCGAGCGGGAGCCCCGAGCTGCCGCCGCAGGTCCGACGGCAGCGGAGCCGGACAGGAGCGAACACCGGGCAACACCCCGGCCGGACATGACCACGGGCGGACATGACGGAGGGCCGGCCACCAGAACGGTGACCGGCCCTCCGGACGAGTAGCGGGGGCAGGATTTGAACCTGCGACCTCTGGGTTATGAGCCCAGCGAGCTACCGAGCTGCTCCACCCCGCGTCGGTGAGACAACAGTACAACAGGTCCACCGGGCCGTGCCGAGGGGGGGGGGGGGGGGGGGGGGGGGGGGGGGGGGGGGGGGGGGGGGGGGGCGGGGCGGGGGCGGGGGGGGGGGGGGGGGGGGGGGGGGGGGGGGGGGGGGGGGGGGGGGGGGGGGGGGGGGGGGGGGGGGGGGGGGGGGGGGGGGGGGGGGGGGG
>NZ_JBJHAG010000019.1:0-81649 GCF_054050925.1 Modestobacter sp. SYSU DS0657
CCCCCCCCCCCCCCCCCCCCCCCCCCCCCCCCCCCCCCCCCCCCCCCCCCCCCCCCCCCCCCCCCCCCCCCCCCCCCCCCCCCCCCCCCCACGACTGTCCCGGGAAGAGGTCCGGGCCCCCGGGGCTCAGCGCTTGCGGCGGTGCAGCACCAGCGCGAGCAGCACCAGGACCGCGGCGGCCCCGGCGGCGGGCGCCGCGTAGCGGGTCAGCGCCGCTCCACCGGCGACCTCGAGCAGGTCGATCGGCTCCGGCTCGGGCGCCGGGGACGGGGCCGGCCGGGGCGCCGGGGCCCCGGCGGTCGGGGTGCTCTTCGCCGGTCCGCCACCGGCGGGCCGGTTCGGCGGCGCGGTGGTGCCCGCCGGCGGCCGGCTGGGCGCAGCCTTCTTCGCCGGGGTGGCCGGACTCTCGGCCGGGGTCTCGGCCGGGGTCTCCGCGGCGGGGACGGTGTCCGGCGTGGTCGCCCCGGTCGGCGAGGCGGCCTTCGCCGGGGCCGCCTTCGACCGGCGCGGCGGCACCGTCGGGTCGGGCACCTGGCTGGTCTCCGCGGCGGCCGTCCCCTCGGCGGCGCGGGCCGCGGCGGACTTCGCCGGCGCGGCCTTGGCCGCCTTCGCGGGAGCGGCCTTCTTCGCCGGCGCACCGGCCGACGACTCCGCGTCGGCGGCCTTGTCGGCCGCGGCCGCCGCGGTCTTCTTCGCTGCCGCGGCGGACTTCTTCGCCGGACCGTCGCCCGCGGCGCCCTCCGCGGACATCGCCGCCTCCTCCACCACGCCGGCGGTGGTCGCGGCCGCCTTCGACGCGGCCGCGGCGACCTTCGTGGACGCCGTCGGCTCCTGCGGGGCCGCGGCCGCCTCCTGGTCGACGGCGACGTCGTCACCGGTGGTGGCCAGCTGGGCGGCGAGCTTGTCGGCGAACTGGCCCAGCAGCTTGTTGCCCACGTCGGTCATCACGCCGCGGCCGAACTGGGCCGGGCGGCCGGTGATGTTCAGGTCGGTGAGCACGTCGACCCGGGTGGTGCTGCCCTCGGCCGCCAGGGTGGCGGTGACCGTCGCGGCCGCGGTGCCGTTGCCGCGCTGGTCCTTGCCCTTGGCGTCGATGACCGCGCGGTGCGCCGCCTCGTCCTTCTCCACGAACGACGCCTTGCCCTGGTAGGTCAGGTTGATCGGGCCGAGCTTCACCTTCACCCGGCCGGTGAACTCGTCCCCGGTCACCGAGTCCAGCACGGCGCCGGGCATGCACGGGGCGATCCGCTCGATGTCCAGCAGCACCCGCCAGGCGTCGTCGATCGGCACCGGGACGATGAACGAGTTCTCCAGCTGCACTGCGGGACCTCCGGGGACGAGTTGCTCGGCGGCCCCCATCCGACCACGTCAGGGGGCGGTGCGCAGGAGATCGGCCCGCGGCACGCCGGACGGCCGCCACGGATGTGACGGACCGGTCCGGCGTGCGCCGGTGCGCTACAGGCCGGCCGCCGCGGCCACCGCCCGCCGGGTGAGCACGGTGGCCAGGTGCTGGCGGTAGTCGGCCTGGGCGTTGAGGTCGCTGCTGGGGCTGGTGCCCTCGGCGGCCTGCGCGGCGGCGGCGGTGACCGTCTCCAGGCTGACGTCCACCCCGACCAGGGCGGCCTCGGTGCCCCGGGCCCGCAGCGGGGTGGGGCCCATGTTGGTCAGCCCGATCCGGGCCTCGGCGATCCGCCCGCCCTCCCGCCGGACGGCGGCGGCCACCGCGACGATCGACCAGGCCTGGGCGACCCGGTTGAACTTCTCGTACCGCACCCCCCACTCCTCGCCGAGCTTGGGGATGCGGACCTCGACGAGGAGTTCGCCGTCGTCCAGGGCGGTGGTGAGGTAGTCGACGAAGAAGTCCGCCGCCGCGACGGTGCGCCGTCCGGACGGCCCGGCGAGCACGAACTCCGCGTCCAGCGCGAGCGCCACCGCCGGCAGGTCGCCGGCCGGGTCGGCGTGCGCCAGCGCGCCGCCGAACGTGCCGCGCCGGCGCACCTGCCGGTCGGCCACGGTCTCGGTGGCCTGCACCACCAGCTGCCCGTACCGGGCCAGCAGCGGGTCGGTGAGCACGTCGGCATGGGTGGTCATCGCGCCGATCACGAGGTCGTCGCCCTCCTCCCGGACGCCGCGCAGCTCGGGCACGCGGGTGAGGTCGACGACGGTCTCCGGCGCGGCGAGCCGCAGCCGCATGACCGGGATCAGCGACTGCCCGCCGGCCAGGACCTTGACGTCCTCACCCCCGTCGGCGATCGCCTGCAGCGCCTCCTCGACGGTGGTCGGCCGGGCGTAGGCGAAGGGTGCGGGTATCACTGCTCTGCCTCCTCGTAGCCGGACTCGGTGGTGCGGGCACCGCCGTAGGCGTTGCTGCCCTCGGCGGCGCGGTCGCCGCCGTCGCCCCCGGTGTGCAGGGCCCGCCACACCCGCTCGGGGGTCAGCGGCATCCGGATGTCGGTGACGCCCAGGTGCCGGACGGCGTCGAGGGCGGCGTTGACCACCGCCGGGGTGCTGGCGATGCACCCGGCCTCGCCGACCCCCTTGGCGCCCAGCGGGTTGCCGGTGGCCGGGTGCACGGTGTGCCCGGTGTCGAAGTGCGGGAGGTCGGTGGCCGAGGGCACCAGGTAGTCGACGAAGGTGCCGGTGGTCAGGTTGCCCTCGGCGTCGTAGACGGCCTCCTCGTACAGCGCCTGCGCGATGCCCTGGGCCAGGCCGCCGTGCACCTGGCCCTCGACGATCAGCGGGTTGACGATCGTGCCGACGTCGTCGACGCACGCGTACTTCCGGATCTTCACGAAGCCGGTGTCGGTGTCGACCTCCATCGCGCAGATGTGCGTGCCGTGCGGGAAGGAGAAGTTGTCCGGGTCGAAGGTGGCCTCGGCGTCGATGGAGGGCTCGATCCCCTCCGGGTAGTCGTGCGCGGCGAAGACGGCCAGGGCGATCTCCTGGATGTCCAGCCCGGCCCCGGGCGTCCCCCGGACCGAGAACCGGCCGCCGCTGAACTCCAGGTCGTCCTCGCTCGCCTCCAGCAGGTGCGCGGCGACCCGGCGGGCCTTGGCGACCACCTTCTCCGCCGCCTTGACCACCGCGGTGCCGCCGACGACCAGGGAGCGCGAGCCGTAGGTGTCCATTCCCCGGGGGGAGACCGAGGTGTCCCCGTGGAGCACCTCGACGTCCTCGAAGGGCACCCCGAGGGAGTCGGCGACGATCTGGCTCCACGCCGTCTCGTGGCCCTGGCCGTGCGGGGTCGAGCCGGTGACCACCTCGACCTTGCCGGTGGGCAGCATCCGGATGGACGCCGACTCCCAGCCGCCCGCCCCGTAGGCCAGCGAGCCGAGCACCCGGGAGGGCGCCAGGCCGCACATCTCGGTGAAGGTGGAGAACCCGATGCCCAGCTGGACCGGGTCGCCGGACTCCCGCCGCCGCCGTTGCTCGGCGCGCAGCTCGTCGTAGCCGATCAGCTCCAGCGCCTGCTGGGTGGCGGTGGCGTAGTCGCCCGAGTCGTACTCCAGCCCGGCGACGGTGGTGAACGGGAAGCTGTCGATCCAGTTCTTCCGGCGCAGCTCCAGCGGGTCCATGCCCAGCTCGACGGCGAGCTCGTCCATGATCCGCTCGATGGCGAAGGTGGCCTCCGGCCGCCCGGCGCCGCGGTAGGCGTCGGTGGGCACCTTGTTGGTGAAGACGCCGTCGCACTCGAACCGGTAGGCCGGGAAGCGGTAGATGCCGGGGAACATGAACGCGCCCAGCACCGGCACGCCGGGGGTGATCAGCCGCAGGTAGGCGCCCATGTCGGCGAGGATCCGGCAGCGCAGCCCCCGCACGGTGCCGTCGCGGTCGGCGGCGATGTCGATGAACTGGACCTGGTCGCGGCCGTGGTGGGCGGTCATCAGCGACTCGCTGCGGGTCTCGGTCCACTTGACCGGCTTGCCCAGCCGGCGGGCGATCAGCAGGCAGAGGATCTCCTCCGGGTTGACCTGCAGCTTCCCACCGAAGCCGCCGCCGACGTCGGGGGCGATCACCCGCAGCTTGTGCTCGGGGATGCCGGTGACCATCGCCGCCATCACCCGCAGGATGTGCGGCACCTGGGTGGCCGACCAGATCGTGTAGTTGTCGCCGAGCGGCTGGACGACGACCGAGCGGGGCTCCATGAACGCCGGGATCAGCCGCTGCTGCACGAACCGGCGGCTGACCACCACCTCGGCGTCGGCGAAGGCACCTTCGGTGTCCGCGCCGGTGCCGGCCTCCCCGGCGTCGAAGACGAAGTGGTAGCTGGTGTTGGACGTCGTGTGCTCGTGCACCAGCGGGGCGCCGTCCTGCACGGCCTGCTCCATGTCGAGCACCACCGGCAGCGGCTCGTAGTCGATCTCGATCGCCTCGAGCGCGTCCGCGGCCGCCGTCCGGCTGCGTGCGACGACGACCGCCACCGCCTCCCCGACGTGGTTGACCCGGTCGACGGCGATCGAGGGGTGCCCGGGGTTGACCATGTCCGGCGTGACCGGCCAGGCGCACGGCAGCGAGCCCTGCTCGTCGGCCAGGTCACGGCCGGTGTAGACGGCGACGACGCCGGGCCGTTCCCGGGCGGCGGTGACGTCGACGGCGGTGATCCGGGCGTGCGCCATCGGGCTGCGCAGCACCGCGAGGTGCAGCATCCCGGGCAGCACCAGGTTGTCGGTCCACTGCGTGCGCCCGGTGATCAGCCGGGCGTCCTCCTTGCGCCGGCGCGCCTGCCCGATCTCGGGGGCGGGGGCGCCTGGCTCCTCGGTGACGGTCATGCCTGCACCACCACGTGGTCGGCGGCCGCGGTGTCCACCTCGGCGGGCACGACGTGCGCGTTCTCCGCCCGCATCTCGGCGGCGGCGGCGCGCACGGCCCGGACGATGTTCTGGTAGCCGGTGCAGCGGCAGAGGTTGCCCTCGATGCCCTCCCGGACCTCGTCGTCGGTCGGGTCGGGGTTGTCCTGCAGCAGGTCGATCGAAGCCATGATCATCCCCGGCGTGCAGAAGCCGCACTGCAGGCCGTGCATCTCGGTGAAGGCCCGCTGGACCGGGTGCAGGGTGCCGCCCTCGGCCAGCCCCTCGACGGTGGTGACCTCGCAGCCGTCGGCCTGGACGGCGAAGACGGTGCAGGACTTCACCGCGTGCCCGTCGAGGTGGACGGTGCAGGCGCCGCAGTTGCTGGTGTCGCAGCCGACGACGGTGCCGACCTTGCCCAGCTGCTCCCGCAGGTGGTGGACGAGCAGGGTCCGTGGTTCGACGTCGTCCGTGTAGGACACCCCGTCGACCCGCACGTTGATCTGGGTCACCGAGTCCTCCGCTCCGTTGCGTGGCAGGTGTGTCCGGCGTCACAGCCGGTGCGGAGCAGAGTGTGTCAGCGCAGGGCGGCGGAAGGCCAGCCCCGGACGCCGCTCAGCGGACGGCGAGCTCCCGGCGGCGCAGCAGCGCGGAGGCGAGCAGGAAGCCCAGGCCCAGCACGGCCAGCCCGGCGCCGACGCCGCTGGGGGCGCGGTAGCCCCAGCCGGCGGCGATGACCAGGCCGCCGAGCCAGGCGCCGAGGGCGTTGGCCGCGTTGAGCGCGGAGTGGTTGAGCGCGGCGCCGAGCATCTGCGCGTCGCCGGCGACCTCCATCAGCCGCAGCTGGAGCAGCACCACCATCGTCGAAGCCGAGGCGGCGACCAGAAAGACGTTGGCGATGAGCGTGGCCGCGTGCAGCGACCCGACCAGCATGAGCGCCAGCAGCGCGCCGGTGGACAGGGTCGCCCCGATCAGGGACGGGAACAGCGCCCGGTCGGCGAGCCGGCCACCCAGCGCCGTCCCGAGCAGGCCGCCGACGCCGAAGGCCAGCAGCACCACCGGCACGAAGCCGGCCGACATCCCGGTGACGTCGGTGACGGTGGGCGCGATGTAGCTGTACATGGCGAACAGCCCGCCGAAGCCGACGGTCGCCAGGCCCAGGGTGAGCAGCACCTGCGGGCGCTTGAGCGCGCCGAGCTCCGCGCGCATCGAGGCGTCCCGGCGGCCCGGCGACGAGGGCACCACGACCAGGATGGCCACGATGGTGACCACCGCGATGACCACGACCGCCCAGTAGGCCGAGCGCCAGCCGAGGTGCTGGCCCAGCCAGGTTCCCGCGGGCACGCCGGCGACGTTGGCCGCGGCGAGCCCCAGCATCACCGAGCTCACCGCGCGGCCGCGCAGGTGCGGGGCGACCAGGGAGGCGGCGATCAGCGAGGCGGCCCCGAAGTACGCCCCGTGCGGCAGCCCGCCGACGAAACGGGCCAGCAGCAGCGTCGGGTAGCCGGGGGCCAGCGCGGTGAGCGCGTTGCCCACCAGGAAAGCGACCATCAGGCCGACGGCGAGCGCCCGGCGCGGCAGCCGGGCGCCCAGCGCGGCGAGCACCGGCGCGCCGATCACGACGCCCAGGGCGTAGGCGGAGATGTAGTGCCCGGCCTCGGGGATGGTGACCCCGGTGCCGGCGGCGATGTCGGGCAGCAGGCCCATGGTGACGAACTCGGTGGTGCCGATGGCGAAGCCGCCCAGCCCCAGGGCCCCGATCGCCAGCGTGGCGGTCCGCGCCGAGGGCAGCTCCGGGTCCCGGGTGGTGGTCGGGGTCGTGGTGCTCATCGGCGCTGCGCTCACAGCCGGTGCCAAGGACGCTCCGCCGTCCCGGCATTCCCGGCCGCGGTGTGGGACGCGCCTCCCCGTTTCGGCGCGAGCCCGGCGCCGTCCTGCCGAGACTCCCCGGAGGACCCGAGGAGAGGCGGCGATGGCCGGAGCCCGCAGGACCACCGCGAAGCGCACCACCACCAGCAAGCGCCGCCCGCGCCGCCGGGCGCGCCGCCCCGGGCGGTGGCTGGCGCCCACGCTCGCCGTCGCCGGCGGGCTGCTGGTCGCCGGCACCCAGGTGGCGCCGGCGGTGCTGCAGGTCAGCACGGCCAGCCGCGGCGTGGCCGTGGGCGCGCAGCTCAGCGTGAACAGCCCGGTGGGCACCGACCCGTTCACCGCGGCGGTGACCAGCGAGGGGCTGGCGCACGCCGGCTCGGCGGCCGCGCGACAGGCGGACACCGGGCTCGTCGTCCCCCAGCCCCCGCGGCCGCACCGGATCGTCGTGGTGCCCAACGCGAACGTGGGCCGGCCCCCGGTGCTGGAGCACCGCCCGGACCCGTGCGGCGGCTTCTCCTCGCCACGGCGGATGACCCCCGGCGTCGTCCCCGGGCCCGGCTCGGCCACGGTGAGCTGGATGACCGCCGGCCGGGCCGAGGTGCTGTCGTACCGGGTGTCCGCGGTGAGCCAGCAGCTCGTCCCGGGTGAGCAGGCCGACCCGGTCCGGCAGGTGGTCCCCGCCGCCGAGGGCTGCCAGGAGCAGGCCGTCGTGCTGGCCGGCCTGGCTCCCGGCGTGCCCTACGTGTTCTGGTTGGAGGAGGAGACGCTCAGCCCGAGCACCGGGACGACCCGGCTGTACCAGGTCGGCACCTCGGCCCCGGTGGTCATCGGCTGAGCTCGCTCAGTGAGCGGCGGCCGGCGCGTCCGCGGGGTCGACGTCGGTCAGCTGCCACGGCCGGACCACGGTGAACAGCACGACCAGCGCCAGCACCAGCGAGCCGACGATCACCGTGCCCATGGCGACCGCGTCGTTGCCGAGCAGGCCCACCAGCGGGGAGACGGCGGCGCCCACGCCGAACTGCACCGCGCCCAGGAGCGCGGCGGCGGTGCCGGCGGCCTCGCCGTGCCGGGACAGCGCCAGCGCCGGGGCGTTGGGCAGCGCGAGACCGCACGCGGCGAGCACGGCCCACAGCGGGACGGCGACGCCGAACAGCCCACCGAACCCGGTGGCCGCCAGCAGGAGCAGGACCGCACCGGCCACCGCGCCGGCGACCGTGGCGCTCACCAGGATCTGCGCCGGGCCGAACCGCCGCAGCAGCACCGGGTTGAACTGGGTGGCGCCGATGAGGAAGAACGCGCCGAAGCCGAAGAACAGCCCGAACTGCTGCTCGCTGAGGCCGAAGTCGCGCTGGTAGACGAACGACGAGCCGGAGACGTAGGCGAACAGGCCGGCCATGGTCAGGCCGGCGACGAGCACCAGGCCGACGTAGGTCCGGTCGCGCAGCAGCGCCCGGTAGCCGCGCAGCGTGCCGACGACGCCGTTGCTGCGCCGGCGCTCCGGCGGCAGCGTCTCGCGCAGGGCGAACCAGCCCATCGCCACCAGCAGCGCGCCGTAGACGGCGAGGACCACGAACACCCCGCGCCAGGAGGTGAACCGGAGCACCTCCCCGCCGATGGTGGGGGCGAGCACCGGTGCGGCGCCGATCACCAGGAACAGCCTGGAGAGCATGGTGGCGGCCGCCCGGCCGGTGAACATGTCACGGACGACGGCGATCGCGATCACCGCACCGGCCGCGGCACCGACCCCCTGGAAGAAGCGGAGAGCGCCGAGCACGGCGACGTTCGGGGCGACGAGCACCAGCAGCGAGGCCAGCACGTGCACGGCGGTGCCGGCCAGCAGCGGGCGCCGGCGACCCAGCGCGTCGGCCAGCGGGCCGAGCACCAGCTGGCCCAGCGCGAGGCCGACGAGGGTGCCGGTGAGGGTGAGCTGCACCGTCGCCGAGGTGGTCTGCAGGTCCTCGGTGATGGTCGGCAGGGCCGGCAGGTACATGTCGATGGTCAGCGGGCCGAGCGCGACGAACGCGCCCAGCACCAGTGCGGTGCGCGCCTGACCGGGTGGTGCGGGCTCCGGTTCGCGGTGGGCGCGGGCGCCGGTGGCGCGCGCCGCGGCGGCGGTCTCCTGGCTGCTGGTGTCCTGGGTGGTGCTCAAGCGGTGCTCCCCGTGGTGGTCGGTCCTCCTGCGGAGCCGACGCTGGTCACCGCACTACGGCGACTCCAATGCCCGGCCCCGCCGGCTTGTTCCACCCCTTCCGTGTGCCAGGTGGTTGTTCACCGAAACGTCACTCCCGCGTGTCAGCCGGCGACCGGCGGGGGCGCGACCGGCAGCAGCGCGGTGGCGTCCCGGGCCCGCCAGGCACCGGTCCACAGCCCGGCGCCGTAGGCGAGGTCCTCCAGCCGGCGTCCGGCGGCGAAGGCACCGAGGTCGACCTCCGCCCGGTGCGGCCACCAGGCGGCGACGGCGTCCCCGGCGAGCACCGCGAGCACCAGCGCCCGCGCCCGGCGGGAGACCACCGCCGCGGCCAGCGCGAGCGGCCAGTGGTGCCGGGTCACCGAGCGGGCCAGCATCCGGCCGGCCCCGGCCGTCCCGCGCAGCACCAGCCCGGCCGCCCACCGGTACGGCGGCCGCCCGCCGGGCACGGCCACCCGGCCGGCCAACCGCCGCGATGCCTCGGCGAGCACGGCGGTGGCGGCGAGCACCCCGGCCGGCCGGCCGGTGAGCGCCAGCGCCCAGGCCGCCCCCGACCAGGGTGAGAGCACCACCGGTGCGACAAGCGGCCCGTGCCGCTGCGCCAGCAGGGCCGCGCCGCTGCCGTAGAAGGCCCGCCGGGTGAGGAAGTCGGCCGGGTCGACCCGGTGCTCGTGCGCCACCCGGGCGGCCGGCTCGTACCGGACCCGCCAGCCCGCGCCGATCAGCCGCCACACCAGGTCGACGTCCTCCGCGACCTGCATCGACTCGTCGAAGCCGTCGCCCAGCGCCGACCGCCGGGCCAGCAGGGCCGCGCTGGGCACGTAGGGGACGGCGCTGCGCGGGTGCACCAGCGCGGTCCGCTCCCCCATGTCCAGCGCGCTGGACAGCGCCTCGTACCGGGCCACCCAGCCCTCCGCCTGCACCGGCAGCGCGGTGATCCGGGGCGCGGCCAGCGCCAGCCGGGGGTCGGCGCCCAGGTGCCCGGCGAGGTGCCCCAGCCAGCCCGGTTCGGGCACGCAGTCGGAGTCGATGAACGCCACCAGCGGCGTGGTGGCCACCCGGAGCCCGGCGTTCCGCGCCGCGGCCGGGCCGCGGGCCTGCTCGTGCCGCACCAGCCGGGCGCCGGCGGCCGCGGCGGCCACCGCGGCCGGGTCGGCGGAGCCGTCGTCCACCACGACCACCGGGCAGCGCGCCGTCCCGGGGTCGGCGCGCAGGGCGGCGAGCAGCCGGGTGAGCCCGTCGGTGCGGTCCTTGACCGGGACGACGACCGTGACGTGGGCGGTGACGTCGTCGGTGGACGCGGGCTCGATCTCCGGGTGGGCGAGCCCGGTGTCGACCAGCCGGCCGGCGAGGGTGGCGCTGCGCCGGTCGGTGACGGTCAGCCGGTCGCGGTCCAGCATCGCCCGGGCGGCGGGGGCCAGCCGCAGCTGGCGCAGCGGGGAGCCGCCGACGAGCACCGCGCCGTCCTCCCGGCGCTGGACGGCGGGGTCCAGCCGGACGACCAGCCCGGTGGGCAGCGGCTCCTCGGGCGGGGACGGCGTCGTCGGCACGCCCGGCACCGTAGTGGGGGCGCTCACACGACGACGCCCCCACCGGCCCGGGAGGGCCGACGGGGGCGTCGGGAGAGCGGGGTGGTCAGCCGCGGGTGCGGGCGCCGTACCGCTGGTTGAACTTCTCGACCCGGCCGGCGGTGTCGAGCACGCGCTGGTTGCCGGTCCAGAAGGGGTGCGAGGAGGCGCTGATCTCGACCGGGACCACCGGCAGGGTCTCGCCGTCCAGCTCGACCGTCCGCTCGCTGGCGATCGTCGAACGGGTGCGGAAGGTGGCGCCGGTCGACGTGTCCTGGAAGACGACGGTCCGGTACTCGGGGTGGATGCCGTTGCGCATGGTGGGTCCTCTCGGTCCGCGCGGGACGTCCGCCCCCGGCGGGGCGGGCTGATCGCGACTGTCCTGTGCAACCGGCTCCCGGGGGCTCCTGTTCCCTCCGGGCTCTCGTCCTGAGCGGCCCGGTACCGGGCACGACCGGTGACCGTTTCGTGATCAACGCGTGGTTAGGTGAGCCTCACCTGACCTGATGCCCGAGGAGAACCCCTTGCCACACCGCCCAGCGCGGCTCGCCGCCGCCGTCCTGACGGGTGCACTCGCGCTCACCGCCTGCGGCTCCGCCGACCAGGCCGACGCCGGTGCCGACACCGCTGCGGACAGCTCGGCCAGCGCCTTCCCGGTGACGATCGAGCACGCCTTCGGCGAGACGACCATCGAGGAGGAGCCGCAGGCCGTCGTCACCTGGGGCTTCGGCAGCACCGACGCCGCCCTCGCCCTGGGCGTCGTCCCGGTGGCCATCCCCTTCCAGGCGTACGGCGGCAACGAGCAGGGTCTGCTGCCCTGGATCGCGGACGAGCTGGAGGAGCTGGGGGCCGAGACACCGACGGTGCTGCCCGACTCCGTCGAGGTGCCCTTCGAGGCCATCGCGGCCGCCCACCCGGACGTGATCCTGGCCAACTACTCCGGGATCACCGCGGAGGAGTACGAGCTGCTGAACGACATCGCGCCGACCGTCGCCTACCCCGGCGAGGCGTGGGCCACCCCGTGGCGGGACGTCGCCAGCACGGTCGGCCGGGCTCTCGGCAAGGAGGAAGAGGCCGCGGAGCTCGTCGCGGAGACCGAGCAGGCGGTCGCGGACGCCGCCGCCGAGCACCCCGAGCTGCAGGGGAAGACCGTTGCGGCGGTGTGGGACACCGCCGGCACCTTCTACGTCTACGAGGCCGCCGACCCCCGGGTGGAGTTCCTGACCGACCTCGGCCTGGAGGTCGCCCCGAGCGTCCGCGAGCTGTCCACGGGCGAGTCGACGTTCTACTTCACGCTGAGCCTGGAGGAGGTGTCGAAGCTGACCAGTGACATCCTGCTCAGCTACGCCTCCACCCAGGAGGAGTCCGACACCTTCGTCGCCCAGCCGTACGCGCAGACGATGGAGCAGATCCAGACCGGTCACCACGCCACGCTGATCGGTGACGAGCTGATCGCCGCCGTCTCCCCGCCGACCGTGCTCTCCATGACCTGGGGTCTCGACGAGTACCTGGCCGCGCTCTCCGCGGCCGCCTGACCCCCACACCACCGGAACCAGGAGCTTCCCCATGTCCTCTCGACTCGCCCTCCGCGGCGCCGCCCTGCTGGCCGCCGCACTCGTCGTCACCAGCTGCGGCTCCGACTCCGGCGACGAGGAGACCGGCGCCGGGGGTGGGACGCCGTCGACCAGCGCCTCGGACGCCTTCCCGGTGACCGTGAGCACCGCCTTCGGCGACGTGGAGATCGAGGAGGAGCCGACCCGGGTCGTGGCGCTCGGCTGGGGCGACGCCGAGACGGCGCTGGCGCTGGGTGTGCAGCCGGTGGGCGCGAGCGACTGGCTCGGCTTCGGCGGCGAGGGCGTCGGCCCCTGGGCCGAGGGCAGGTACGACGAGGCCCCGGAGCTCATCGAGACGATGGAGCCCAGCTACGAGGCGATCGCCGCCCTGCAGCCGGACCTGATCCTGGACACGAAGTCCAGCGGCGATCCCGCTCGCTACGGGTCGCTCAGCGCCATCGCCACGACCGTCGGGGTGCCCGAGGGGGCCGACGCCTACCTGACCAGCCCGGAGGAGCAGCTGGAGATGATCGGCGCTGCCCTCGGCAGAAGCGAGGAGGCCGCCGAGCTGCAGGCCGAGGTCGACCAGGCGTTCGCCGACGCGGCCGCCGCCCACCCCGAGTTCGACGGGAAGTCGGTGGTCGTGGGCACCCGCACCGCGGAGGGCTACGGCGCCTACGTCCGGGGCGACACCCGGGTGGACTTCATGGAGCGGCTGGGCTTCACCAACTCGCCGGCGGTGCAGGACCTGGCCGGTGACAGCTTCGCCATCTCGCTGAGCAGCGAGCAGCTGCCCCTGCTCGACGCCGACCTCACGGTGATGTTCCCGATCTTCATCGAGGCCAGCGAGATCACCGACGACCCGCTGTTCCAGGCGGTCCCCTCGGTGCAGGACGGCCGGGTGGTCGTGCTCGACGACACCACGCTGACCAACGCCTTCTCCATCGGCACGCCGCTGGCCACGCAGTACGCGCTGGAGAACGCCGTCCCCCTGTTCGCCGACGCGCTCGGCTGACCCCTCTCGCCGCACAATGGCCATTCTGGCGTCCGTCCCGGGCGCCGGAATGGCCATTGTGGCGCCGGGGGTCAGCCGCGGAGCCGGCCCGTGGCGTCGACGTCCCAGCGGGTGACGGCGGCGACCAGCCGCTGCACGATGCCCGCCAGCAGTGCCGCCCCCTCCGCCGCCGATGCTCCGGTCGGGTCGCCCAGGACGCCGTCCGGGCTCACCCCGCGCACTCCCTCGGCGCGCAGCCGGGGCAGCAGCTCGGCGATCGGCGTGGTCACCCCCGGGGCGGCGAGCGCCTCGTCCACCTCATCCGGTTCCACGTGCAACATCAGTGACGTCTCGGTGCGCCCCGCGTGCGCATCGCCGCCGGGCACCCCGCAGGGGAACCACGCGACGTCCCGCCCCTCGGTGCGCAGCAGCGGCACCGCCGCGCGGAGCGCGTCCAGGTTGCCGCCGTGCCCGTTCACCACCAGCACCCGGCCGGCCCACCGCCCGGCCGAGCGGCCGTACTCGGTCAGCAGCGCGGTCAGGGCCTCGGTGCCGAGTGAGATGGTGCCGGGGAAGCCCTCGTGCTCCCCGCTGGCCCCGTAGCCCAGCTCCGGGGCCAGCCATGCGCCGTCCAGGTCGGGGACGGCGGCCTCGGCGACCGTGCGGGCGACCACGGTGTCGGTGGCCAGCGGCAGGTGCCGGCCGTGCTGCTCCACCGAGCCCAGCGGGACGACGACCAGCGGCCACGACCCGATCTCCGGCCAGGTCGCACCGGCCAGTCGCTGTCCGTCCACGGCGGGCACCCTGCCAGACCGGGTGTCAGGTGCGGCGCGGCTGGGGACGACGAGCGCGACCGCCCCCCTGACAGGAAGGCGCGCACCGATGCCGGCTGCACCCCTCCGCTCGTTCGCCGACCGCACGTACCCCGTCGACCCGGCGCTGGCCCACCGGGTCGCCGACGCCACCGTGACCGTCCGCGGCGCCGACGGCCGGCCGCTGGCCGGCGCGGAGGTGACCGTCGCCCAGACGCGGCACGCCTTCGGGTTCGGCTGCATCGGCTTCGACTTCATCCCGCTGGCCAACGGCGAGCTGGGGACGGCGGGTGGCCCGGGCTCGGTGTTCGGCGCGGCCGCGGACCCCGAGCAGGCGCAGCAGCTGGCCGACCGCTGGTTCGACCTGTTCGACGCGGCCACGCTGCCGTTCTACTGGGGCGACTTCGAGCCGGAGCGCGGGCGGCCGGACACCGAGCGGCTGCGGCGGACCGCGGAGTGGTTCCGCGCCCGCGGTGCCACGGTGAAGGGCCACCCGCTGGCCTGGCACACGCTGGCGCCGGACTGGCTGCTCGGCATGTCGAACGCCGAGATCGAGGCGGAGCTGCGCGGCCGGATCCGCCGGGAGGTCGCCGGCCTGGCCGGGGTGGTCGACACCTGGGACGCGATCAACGAGGTCGTGATCATGCCGGTGTTCGACAAGTACGACAACGGGCTCACCCGGCTGGCCCGCGACCTGGGCCGGATCGGGGTGACCCGGCTGGCCTTCGAGGAGGCGCGGGCGGCGAACCCGTCGGCGACGCTGCTGCTCAACGACTTCGACATGTCCACCGCCTACGAGTGCCTGATCGAGGGCGTGCTGGAAGCGGGGGTGCAGGTCGACGCGCTGGGGCTGCAGAGCCACATGCACCAGGGGTACTGGGGCGAGGAGCGCACCCTGGCGACGCTGGAGCGGTTCGCCCGGTACGGCCTGCCGATCCACTTCACCGAGAGCACGCTGCTCTCCGGGGAGCTGATGCCGCCGGAGATCGAGGACCTCAACGACTGGCAGGTCGACGAGTGGCCGTCCACGCCGGACGGCGAGGCGCGGCAGGCCGACGAGGTGGTGCGGCACTACCGCACGCTGCTGTCGCACCCGTCGGTGCAGTCGGTGACCTACTGGGGGCTCTCCGACGCCGGGGCCTGGCTGGGCGCGCCGGTCGGGTTCGTCCGCGCCGACGGGTCGCCGAAGCCGGCCTACGACGCGCTGCACGGCCTGGTGAAGGGCGAGTGGTGGCTGGCGCCGGCGACGGTGCGCACCGACGACGCCGGCCGGGTGCCGGTGCGCGGCTTCCTCGGCGACTACGAGCTCACCACGGGCGGGACGACGGCGGCGTTCGCGCTCGACCGAGCCGGCACGACGGCTGTCGACGTCCGGGTGACGGGCCGCTGAGGGGGACCGACAACAGCAGCGGCCGGTCAGCCGGCGACCGGCTCCCCGACCGGGGCGGGCGGCCCGACCGGGGCGGGCGGCGCGGTCGAGGACCCGGCGAGCGCCGGGGGGCAGCACCGCTCGGCCGGCTCCGGCCGGGCGAACAGGAACCCCTGGGCGTGCTCGCACCGCAGGTCGGCCAGGGCGCGGCGCTGCTCCTCGGTCTCGACCCCCTCGGCCACCACGTCGAGACCCAGGGTGCGGGCCAGCTCGAGGATCGAGGCGATCAGCGTGGCCGAGGAGTTGCCCGTCAGCAGGTCGTTCACGAAGGAGCGGTCGATCTTGACCACGTCCGCGGGCAGCCGCTGGAGGTAGGAGAGGCTGGAGAAGCCGGTACCGAAGTCGTCGATGGCGATGGCCACGCCCAGGTCCCGGAGCTGCTGCAGCTGGTCGGCCACCCGGTCGACGTCGTGGACCAGCACACCCTCGGTGACCTCGATGGTCAGCTGCGCCGCGGGGAAGCCGCTCTCCTGCAGGGCTGCCACCACGTCGCCGGTCAGGTCGCCGTCCAGGAGCTGCCTGGGGGAGACGTTCACCGCCATCCGCAGGGGCAGACCCGACCGGGCCGACCAGACCGCCCCCTGGTGGAGCGCCTGCCGCAGCACCCAGCTGCCGATCTCGGCGATGGCCCCCGTCTCCTCGGCCAACGGGATGAAGTCGCCCGGCGGCACGAGACCGCGCACCGGGTGGAACCAGCGGACGAGCGCCTCGAAGCCGGTGACCGTCCCGTCGGAGAGCCGTACGGTGGGCTGGTAGTGGACCGCCAGCTGCCCGGCCGCCGTCGCCTGCGCCAGGTCCTGGTGCAGGTCGGCCCGCCGGCGGGCCGCTTCGGCCATCCCGTCCGCGTAGGTCACCAGCCGGTTCCCGCCCTGAGCCTTGGCCAGGTACATCGCCAGGTCCGCGTTCCGCAGCAGTGAACCGACCGTGTGCCCGTCGCCCACCGCGGTCGCCGCTAGGCCCACGCTGGCGTGCACCGTGGCCGCGCCGACGTCCAGGGCCACCGGCAGGGCCATCGAGGACAGCACCCGGTTCGCCACGGTTGCGGCGACCTGCGGGCCACCCGGCAGCAGGACGGCGAACTCGTCGCCGCCCATCCGGGCTACCAGGTCCTCCTGGCGGACGCTGCGCAGCAGGCGGTCCGCGACGGCGAGCAGGACGGCGTCACCGGCTGCATGACCCCGGCCGTCGTTGACGTCCTTGAAGCCGTCCAGGTCGATGAACAGCAAGCTCAACGGGGTGTTCTGGCGCAGCAGCCGGTCCGCGTTCTCCTCCAGGGCGGTGCGGTTCGCCAGGCCGGTGAGGGGGTCGGTGCGCACCTGGTCCTCGCTCAGCCGCCAGGCGGCCAGGTGCGCGAGGCTGGCGGCGAGCACGAAGGCCGCGTGGATGCCGGCCCAGACCCAGGGGTCGTGCGCTCCGTGGTGGCCGAAGACGGCGTCCGGGTGGAGCGTCCCGACCACGCCGTGGTGCACGGTGACCACGACGAGCGCGATGCCGAAGGGCACCCAGTCCTGGTAGAGCGAGACCAGCCCGACCATCACGAAGAACGAGAAGTGCGCCTCGGTGATGCCGCCCCACAGGTGCACCAGGGCCACGCAGGCCCCCATCAACCCCACCGTGGCCGTCGCGGCACGCGCGGACCGCCCCAGCCCCGGCAGGGCCGCGACCGCGAGCGGGCCGCCCACCGCAGCCAGGACCGTGAGTGCGGTGAGCTGCCCGTACCCCCACGCCCAGCACAGCAGCAGCAGGATCCCGGTGGTCGCCCCACCGATCCGGAGGATCACCCGGTGACGGTGGTCCCGGACGGATTCGGGCAGCCGGTGTCCCCGTGGGAGCAGGCCGGCCACCCGGTGACGCAGACGGCGGAGCATGGACTCTGGATCGGCGTGTGCGGCCGCGCTCTGAAACCCGGACCTGGCCCCTCCCCTCACCGGGTGAACAGCACCCCCGTCACGCCGGCTGCGCTACTCCAGGCGGAGGCCGGCCAGGGGTGACTCGTCGCAGATCTTCGCCGGGATGCTCGGCATGCCCAGCAGCGTGGGCTGGCCGCGCACCGGGCCCTTGTGCGAGTGGTCCAGGTGGCTCTTCGGGGTGACCAGCTCGAGGTCCCGGGCCGCCAGCGCGGCCTCCCCGTAGCCCTGCACGCACTCCGGGTCGGGCCCGTCCAGCGGCAGGCCGGTGAAGAACTTCGCCGCCATGCAGCCACCGCGGCAGGCGTCGAAGTGGGCGCACTTGGTGCACGCGCCGCCGGTCTGCGGGCTGCGCAGCTCGGTGAACAGGTCCGAGGTCTGCCAGACCCGCTGGAAGCCGCCCTCGTCGCGCACGTTGCCGGCCAGGAAGTTCTCGTGGATGGCGAACGGGCAGGCGTAGACGTCGCCGACCGGGTCGATCAGGCACACCACCCGGCCGGCACCGCACAGGTTCAGCCCGGGCAGGGCCTCACCGAACGCGGAGAGGTGGAAGAACGAGTCGCCGGTGAGCACGTTGTCGCCGTTGGCCAGCAGCCAGGAGTACAGCTCACGCTGCTGGGCCTGGGTGGGGTGCAGCTGGTCCCAGACGTCGGCCCCGCGGCCGGACGGGCGGAAGCGCGTGATCCGCAGCTGAGCGCCGTAGCGGTCGGTGAGGGCCTTGAACTCGTCGAGCTGGGACACGTTCTCCCGGGTGACGACGACGGAGACCTTGAAGTCCTTCATCCCGGCCTCGGCGAGGTTCTCCAGCGCCCGGGTGGCGGTGGCGAAGGAGCCGGTGCCGCGGACCCGGTCGTTCACCTCGGCGGTGGCGCCGTCCAGGGAGATCTGCACGTCGACGTAGTCGGTGGCCGCCAGCTGCGCGGCACGGGCCTTGTCCAGCTTCACGCCGTTGGTGGAGAACTTGACGCCGACGTCGTGGCCGATGGCGTAGTCGAGCAGGTGCCAGAAGTCCGGCCGGACGGTCGGCTCACCGCCGCCGACGTTGACGTAGAAGACCTGCATCCGCTGCAGCTCGTCGATGACCGCCTCGGCCTCGGCGGTGCTCAGCTCCCGGGGGTCGCGCCGTCCGGAGGAGGACAGGCAGTGCACGCACGCCAGGTTGCAGGCGTAGGTGAGCTCCCAGGTCAGGCAGATCGGGGCGTCGAGGCCGTACTCGAACTGGTCGACCAGTCGCCCGCCGGTCGGGCGCGGGGCGGCGGGCCGGGACGGCAGGACGGCGGTCACGCGGGGCTCCTTCTCTCGATCATCTGCGAACGCGCCAGGTCGGCCAGCGCCTTGACGTAGGCCGGGCGCTGCGCCTCGGGCACGTCACAGGCGGCCAGCGTGGCGGGGACGTCGGGGTGGTCGGCGAGGGACTCCACGACCCGGACCAGCGCCTTCGACTTCAGGAAGGACAGCTTGCGGTTGCCGAAGTGGTAGACCAGCGCGCCGAAGGGCTCCGGCCGCAGCGCGACCGACCGGGCCCGCTGCCAGGGGAGTGCGGGGTCGAATCCGGCTGCGGCCGGAGCTGGGGCGGTCACGGTCGGCTCAGTAGACGCCGCACATGCCGTCGATGGAGACCTCCTCGACGAGGGACTCCTCGACGAGCGCCTCCTCGGCGGGCGCGGCGTTCTCGATCTGGCTGTCCTGCTGCGTGGTCTCGGGCACCATTGCCTCCGGGTGAGCTGGGTCACGTGGACTCCGGCGACGCTAGGTGACACCCAGTGTCACGGACAAGAGCGGCGAGGGACCCTTTCCGCGCGGCGGAAGAGAGAGGATGGCGGGCGTGGTCGAGACGGTGGTCGGGGACGCGCGGGACCTGACGCGCGCCCGGATCGAGCAGGCTGCGCTGGAGCTGTTCACCAGCACCGGCTTCGAGCAGGTGACCACCGACGAGGTCGCCGACGCCGCCGGGATCAGCCGGCGCACCTTCTTCCGCTACTTCGCCACCAAGGCCGACGCCGTGTGGGGCGACTTCGCCGGGCACGTCGAACGGCTGGAGGCGCGGCTGGCCGCCACCGACGGCGAGCAGCCGGTGATGGCGTCGATCTGCGCGGCCTACGTGGAGGTCAATGACTACGCCGAGGCCGACCTGCCGCTGCTGCGGCAGCGGATGCGGCTGATCCTCACCGAGCCGGCGCTGCAGGCGCACTCGCAGTTGCGTTACGCCGAGGTCGACCGGGTGGTGGCCGAGCACGTGGCCCGCCGCGGCGGGACGGCGCCGGGCGCGCTGCTGCCCCGGCTGGTCGCCACCAGCACCCGGGCAGCGGCGACGACGGCGTTCGAGGTGTGGCTCGCCGACGGCGGCATCACCCTGGCGGCCTCGCTGCACAGCGCGTTCGACCAGCTCGCCGCCGGCTTCCCCGCCCTGCGCCGCTGATCCGGGCCTCCCCCCTCCGGGTGGTCGACGGCGCGGCGCGCCCCAGCAGTCGTCCCGGGGAGCCGATGACCTCGGGGTGACCAGCAGCGCCCCCGAGAGCGACGCCACCGGGTCGCGCCGGGACGACGTCCGCGTCGCGGTGCGCCGCGAGGCGCTGGAGCAGGCCCGGTCGTCCGGTCTCCTCGTCGGGGCGATCGCCGCGGTCGGCTACCCCGCGTGGGCGGTGCTGGACATCGTCCTGGAACCCGCGGTCGCCGGCTCGCTCGTGCCCGTGCGGGCGGTCGGCACGGTGCTCATCTGGGGCGCGCTGGCGCTGCTGTGGCGGCATCCGGCGGGCCGGCTGCAACCGGGGGCGCTGATCTTCGCCGGCCTGGCCGTCGTCCAGCTGACCACCGCATGGATGCTGGCCGTCGTCGACCACGTCGAGTTCTACCTGCTCGGTCTGTCGCTGGCCCTGCACGGCAGCGGGGTGCTGCTGTCGGTCGGGCTGGGCTGGACCGTCGCGCTGGTCTCCACGACCTGGACCGCGCTCGCACTGGCGGTCGCCGCCGAGCCCTCGCAGCTGAGCGGCCGCACCACCGCGGCCGTGGTGGTGTACCTCGGGCTGACCTCCCTGGTCGCGCTGCTGGCCCACTGGCGGCGCGCCCGGCTGGCGGCGGCGCAGCTGGCCACCCGCGTCCGCCTGGACGCCGAGCAGCGCCGCACCCACCAGCTGCTGGTCCGGCTGGAACGGCTCAGCCACGAGGACCCGCTCACCGGGCTGGCGAACCGCCGCCGCTGGGACGACGAGCTCGCGGCCGGCTGCACCCGGGCCCGGGAGAGCGGCGAGCGGCTGGCGGTGGTGCTGCTGGACGTCGACCACTTCAAGCACGTGAACGACCGGTTCGGCCACGCGGCCGGGGACGCGGCGCTGCAGGCGGTGGCCGGCCTGCTGCGCAGCCGGGTGCGCGCCGGTGACCTGGTGGCCCGCCTGGGCGGCGACGAGCTCGCCCTGCTGCTGCCCGGTGCCGGACTGGTGGACGCCGTGCGGCTGGCCGAGCGGGTCCGGGCCGAGGCCCACGACCTGTGGCCGGAGGGGTTCGCCGATCCCGGGGTCAGCCTGTCGCTCGGCGTCGCCGCCGCTGTCGGGGCCGGTGCCGACCCGCGCGGCCTGCTGGCCTCCGCCGACGCGCAGCTGTACCTGGCGAAGACGAGCCGGGACGCCGTCCGGGCGGCCCGGACAGCGCTCGTCTGACCACCCCGCCGCTGACGACCTGGCCTCTGACCACTGGCCCGGGGCCGCTCAGGCGGCCACCGGGTCGCCGGTGAGCTCCGCCCGGCGCCGCCGCAGCCGGGCCGGCTCCCGGTACCAGGACACCCCTGCCCCGAGGGCGACGAGGACACCCAGCCACCACCACGGCGTGCGGGTCAGCGCCTGGACGGCCGCGTACCCGCCGACCAGCAGCACGCACGCCAGGGTGGGCACCGGATGCCCGGTGGCCACGGACAGCCGCCCGTCGAGCAGCCGGACGGCGGCGTCGCGCACCCGTGGGTCCGCCGGCACCGGCCCGCGCCGGGCCGCCCGGTGGGCCGCCCGCGACTCGTCGTCGCCGAGCCCGGCGGTGACCTCCCGGAACCGGGCGTCCTCCCGGTGGGCGTTCCAGGCCGTGCCCAGACCAGCCGCCACCCCCAGGACCAGCCCGCTCAGCAGCGACTGGGGCAGGTCGCGGCCCAGGTCGTCGTGGCTGACGAGCAGTGCTGCGCCGAACCCGACGAGGGTGGAGAGGAGTCCGACGAGCAGGGACTGCGCCCACCAGGGCGGACGCGGAACGGAAACGGCCACCCCGCGAGGGTGGCAGACCGTGGCGCAGGTCACCAGCGCCCGCGCCACGGTCTGCGCGACTCAGGCGATGGTGGCCTTCTGCGCGGTCCCGCGCTGCACCTCGGAGGGGCGCTGCTGCTCCCCGGCGTAGGAGCTGACCACGACCAGCGCGCCGGTCAGCGCGGGGATGACCCACTGCAGCTGGTCGAGCCGCTCCTGGGCGACGGCGATCTCCGCGCGGGCCCGCTTCGAGGCCTTGGTGCCCCGCCGCGACGGGGTGGCGCCACCGGAGGCGACGACCTTGCCCAGCACCCGGCTGTAGGCGGTGACGCCCAGGGCCGCTGCGGTGAGCACCGTCTTCACGGTGGACATGGCGCCGGCGCCCTGCTGCTCGGCGACGCGCTGCTTGTTCGCCTGCAGCTGGCCGACGCTGCCGATGAGGTGCGCGCCGATCGCGGCGGCGTTGACCGGCGTCCACCGGTTCCAGCCGGCGTTGGCCACGGCGCCGGTGGCCTTGGCGCTGCCGGCCTCGCTCGCGGCCTCGTTGAGGGCGACGGCGTTGGCGAGGGTGCCGCCGAACCAGGCCGCGAGGCCGACGTCGTGCAGGGATCGGGAGAGGGTGTTGCGCGCCATGGGTGGTCTCCAGTCGTCCGGGGGTGAGCGGCGACCGAGGCGGTCGCCGCGCATGAGCTGCCTGGTACCCCGTGGTTCCGCATCCCACCCACCGAACACGCCGTCCGCCGCCGGGCGTGGCAGCCTCGGGTCATGGCCGACGCCGACCTGCACTTCTACTTCGACCCGGTGTGCCCGTTCGCCTGGATGACCAGCCGGTGGGTGCGGCTGGTCCAGTCCCAGCGCGACTACACCGTCGACTGGCGGTTCATCTCGCTGCGGCTGGTCAACGCGCACGTCGACTACGACGCGCAGTTCCCGCCGGAGTACGAGGCCGGGCACACCGCCGGGCTGCGGCTGCTGCGGGTGGCCGCCCGCACCCGTGCCGAGCACGGCCGTGCCGCCGTCGGCACGCTGTACGAGGCGCTGGGGCAGCGGATCTTCGACACCGCACCCGAGCCCGGCGCGACCGACGGCGACCGGGGCACGCGGGGCTACCTGACGCCGGTGCTGGAGCGCGCCGGCCTGCCGGTCGAGCTGGCCGACGCGTTGGAGGACACCTCGTACGACGCCGTCGTGCAGGCCGAGACCGACGAGGCGCTGGCGCTGACCGGGAAGGACGTCGGGACGCCGATCCTGCACGTGCAGCCGCCGGGCGGGCTGGCCTTCTTCGGCCCGGTGATCAGCCGGCTGCCCGCCGAGGAGGACGCCGTCCGGCTGTGGGACCACGTCGTCGGCCTGGCCGGCTTCCCGGGGTTCGCGGAGCTGAAGCGGAGCCTGCGCGAGCTGCCGCAGCTGCGCGGGCTCGGCGTCGCCGACGGCGAGGTCGGTGCGCAGGAGGACTGGCACGGCGGCAGCCGCCGCCAGCACAAGTAGGAGCAGACTGCCCGGATGACCAGCCTGACCCATGCCGACTCGATCGTCGTGCACGCAAGCCCCGAGGCCGTCTACGACCTGGTCTCCGACGTGACCCGCACCGGCGAATGGAGCCCGGTCTGCACCGCCTGCTGGTGGGACGAGGGCGCCACCGGGCAGGTGGGCGACTGGTTCACCGGCCGCAACGAGGTGCCCGGCCGCACCTGGGAGACCCGCAGCCAGGTGGTGGCCGCCGAGCGCGGGCGGGAGTTCGCCTGGCTGGTCGGCGGGAAGCTGGTGCGCTGGGGCTTCACCATGACGCCCGTCGAGGGCGGCACCCGGTTGACCGAGTCCTGGGAGTTCCTCCCCGCCGGGCTGGCCTTCTTCGCGGAGAACTACGGCGACCAGGCCCAGGCGCAGATCGAGAACCGCACCCGGTCGGCGCACGAGGGCATCCCGGCCACGCTCGCCGCGATCAAGCGGATCGCCGAGAAGGGCTGAGGTCAGCCGGCCAGCCACTCCCGCAGCCCGGTGAGCAGCCGGTCGACGTCCGCGTCGTCGCTGTAGGGGGCCAGCCCGACCCGCAGTCCGCCGGCGTCGCCCAGCCCGAGGTGCCGGCTGGCCTCGATCGCGTAGAAGGAGCCGGCGGGGGCGTTGACGCCCCGCTCGGCCAGGTACCGATGGGCGTCGGCCGCGTCCCGGCCGGCGAAGGTCAGCAGCAGGGTGGGGGTGCGCCGGGCCGCGCGTGACCACAGGGTGACGCCGGGCAGCTCCCGGACGCCGGCCTCGATCCGCGCCCGCAGCCGGTCCTCGTGCGCCTCCACCGCGGTCATCGCGGCGGTGAGCCGGGGACGCCGGTCGCCCTCCGGGCCGGCGATCCCGGCCAGCACGTCGACGGCGGCGGTGGTGCCGGCGAGCAGCTCGTAGGGCAGCGTGCCCAGCTCGAACCGCTCGGGGACGGCGTTCGTCGACGGGAGCAGCTTGTCCGGGTGGAGCGTCTCCAGCAGGGCGGGGGCGGCGACCAGGCAGCCGCAGTGCGGGCCGAGGAACTTGTACGGCGAGCAGACGAAGAAGTCCGCGCCCAGGGCGGCGACGTCGACCGGGGAGTGGGCGGTGAGGTGGACGCCGTCGACCCAGGTCAGCGCGCCGGCGTCGTGCGCGAGCGCGCTGATCGCGGCGACGTCGGGGCGGGTGCCGATGAGGTTGGAGGCCCCGGTGACGGCGACGATCCTCGTCCCCTCCGAGAGGAGCGCCGCGACGGTGTCCGGCGAGAGCTCGCCCGTGGCGGGGTCGAAGTCGGCCCACCGCACGGTGGCGCCGCGGGCCTGCGCGGCCTGCACCCAGGGGCGGATGTTGGCGTCGTGGTCGAGCCGGGTGACGACCACCTCGTCGCCGGGACCCCAGCCGGCCGACACCACCCGGGAGAGCTCGTAGGTCAGCGCGGTGGCGCTGCGGCCGAAGACCACGCCGCCGGGGTCGCCGCCGGTGAGGTCCGCGATCGCCTGCCGGGCGCCGATGACCACGGCGTCGGCGTTGCGCTCCGCCTGGGTGACCGAACCGCGGTTGGCCATCGGCGCGGTCATCGCGGCGGCGACCGCCTGCGCCACGGCGAGCGGCGTCTGCGACCCGCCCGGACCGTCGAAGTGGGCGGCCCCGCCGGCCAGGGCGGGGAACTGGGCGCGCAGCGCGGCGACGTCGAAGCTCACCCGGCCACGCTAGCCGCGGCGCTACGGGTGGGTTCCTCCCGCCCGGAGCCGGGCGGTCAGCGTCGACAGCCGGGTGCCGACCACCACGACGTTCAGCACGACGACCGCGAACCAGACGGCCCGCCAGACACCGGTCTGGGTGACCGCCCCGACGGTCAGCAGCACCGTGGAGACGAGCAGCCAGCCGATCTCCGCGGTCAGCAGCAGCTGGGTCCGACGCCGGGACATGCGCGCAGGATGGCACGACCGGAGCGCGCATCCAGCGATCCCGACCGCGACAGATGTCTCGCGCCGATCGACCGCGGCGCTCTGGTCAGCCGGCACCGACGGCGGGAGGCTCACCCGGTCCGCCCGGTTCCGGTGGACGCTCACGCGAGAGAGGAACGCATGACCGCCGTGCCAGCCCAGACGTCGCCCTCCCCCACGGTCGTCCTCGTGCACGGCGCCTGGCACGGCTCCTGGTGCTGGGAGAAGGTGGTCCCCCTCCTCGAGCAGCAGGGGCTGGCGGTCCGCACGGTGGACCTGCCGAGCACCGGCCCCGACGTCGACGCGCTGGGCAGCCTGGACGACGACGTCGCCACGCTCACCGCCGTCCTGGACGAGGTGCCCGGCCCGAAGGTCCTGGTCGGTCACTCCTACGGCGGCCTGCCCATCACCGAGGCCGGCGCCGGCCGGGACGACATCGCGCACCTCGTCTACGTCTGCGCCTTCATGCTGGGCGTCGGCGAGAGCCTGCTCGACGCAGCGGGCGGCCAGCCGATGTCCTGGTGGCAGGTGTCCGAGGACGGCAGGTCGATCACCGCCGGGCGACCGGAGTCGGTCTTCTACGACGACTGCGACCCCGAGGAGGCGGCCGCCGCCGTGGCCCGCCTGACCCCTCAGTCGATGAGCTCGTGCACGACGCCGCTGCGCGTGGCGGCGTGGGAGACCGTGCCGTCGACCTACGTGGTGGCCGACGCCGACCCCGAACTGCCGCAGGCCGTGCAGGAGATGATGGCGGCCGGCAAGGCCGGGCAGGTGCGGCACATCGACTCCGCGCACTCCCCCTTCTTCTCCCGGCCGGCGGAGCTGACCGCCCTGCTCGTCGGCATCGCCCGGGACGTCGAGCCGGCCTGACCCGTCGTGCGGGTCGCGCAGCCCGACGACGTCGCGGCCCGTCTGCCGGTTCGGTGCGGCACACGTCCCGCCGCACTACACGCCGCTCATCGGCGCGGAGGCCGCCGCCGGCCAGATCCGCGACTGGTGGGACGCGAAGTCCATCGGCGCAGCCGTGGCCGCGGCTCGGGTGGTCGTCGCCGAGGACGGCGGCCAGCTGCCGGACGACGCCGACCGGCTCCGGGCCGAGCACTTCGCGGCCAACGAGCGCGCGGGCGCCTTCTACGAGCGCGAGGGCTTCCTCGTCGTGCGGGGTCGCCAGCCAGGGCATCGCGGCCGCCCGGGACCGCCGGACCAGCGCGGTCAGCCCGTCGGCATCACCCGGCTCCCCGTCGCGGAGCCGCAGGAGCCCTTCGACCCGGTCATCCCGCCACCGCCGCGACGATCCGGTCCGGGCGCACCAGCACCGAGCGGCCGCGCAGCCACCGGATCAGCTCGGGAGAGCCGAGCGCGGCCGCGTCGAGAACCGGCCCGGGCCAGTCGGCGGGCACCCGGCCGCCCGCGGTGAGCACCGCCCAGCCGTCCCCGAGGAGCTCGTCCAGCCGCCGCGCCCCGATGGTGGGCTGCGGCACCAACGACCCCACGGGCGACCCGGGCGCGACGCGACGACGGCGCACCAGCGGTCCCGGCCGCAGCGGCGGCGTCCGGCTGTCGGCGGCGAAGGCGGCGACCCCGGGCAGGGCGAGCACACTCCGGCGGAGCACCGCCGCGGAGCGCCCGCCGCCGTTCATCAGCCGGCCGAGCAGCACCGCCAGGCGGATCAGTGCGGTCGCGTGCGGCGCCCGTTCGGCCTGGTGGGTGTCCAGCAGCGCGTCGTCGGCCCCGCCGAGCACCGCCGCCAGCTTCCAGGCGAGCTGGTGCACGTCGCGCAGCCCCAGCCCCAGCCCCTGGCCGATGAACGGCGGCGTCAGGTGCGCGGCGTCACCGCACAGCAGCACCCGGCCGGCTCGCCAGCGGTCGGCCACCTGCGCGCGGTAGGTGTACTCCGCCGTCCGCACGACCTCGGCGCCGCCCGCGCCGAACCGGTCCAGCAGCGCCGGCAGGTCCAGATCGGCCGCCGACTCCCCCGGCACCAGCCGGAACTCCGCCCGGTACCGGTTCCCGGCCACCGGCATGAAGGTCGCCGGTCGCCGCGGGTCGCTCACCTGGTGCACACCGGGCCAGACGTCGAGCGGGACGCCGGAGACCAGGTCCACCACCAGCCAGCGCTCGGCCGGGCCGAGGTCGCGCATCCACCCGCCGATCAGCCGGCGCACCGTGCTGTTCGCCCCGTCGCACCCGAGCACCGCCTCGGCGACCAGCTCCTCCGCCGCCCCGGTCGCCCGGTCGCGCACCCCGAGCCGGACCGCTCCGTCCCGCTGTTCCACGTGCAACACCTCGACGCCGCCGCGCAGCTCGGCCCGGGGCTCGGCGTCCAGCGCCGTGCGCAGCACCGCCTCCAGGTCGGGCTGGCTGAACATCGAACCCTGCGGCCAGCCGTGCGCCCCGCTCCCCCGGGTGGCCTGCAGCAGCACCCGGTGGTCGGCGTCCAGCAGGCGCAGCCCGGCCATCGGCCGGCTCACCGCGGCGAACGCGTCGCCGACGCCGGCGGCCTGCAGCACCCGCAGCGACTCGTCGTCGAGGTGCACGGCGCGCGGCTGCGGATAGGGCGCGGCGTGCCGGTCGAGCACCAGGACGTCGACCCCGCGGCGGGCCAGCAGCAGCGCCCCCGTCACCCCTACCGGGCCGGCGCCCACCACAACCACGGTCACCGGAGGAGTCTCTCCCACCGGAGTCGTGCCATCTGGCGGAAGCGGATTGGCCGGGAGTGTGACCCGCGGCATAGGTTCCGACTCCGGGCGCAGTGCCGCGCCCGGAGCACCGACGCCCTCGACGGCGAGGGCAGGAGGAGGTCCCCGTGCCCGTCCCCACCCGCGGCGCGATCCTGCGCGAGGCCCCCGGCACGTGGGAGGTCACCGACCTGCTGGCCGATGACCCCCGCACCGGCGAGATCCAGGTGAAGCTGGCGACGTCGGGGCTGTGCCACTCCGACGACCACATCGCCACCGGCGACATGCCCAGCGGCCACTACCCGATCTGCGGGGGCCACGAGGGCGCCGGTGAGGTGATCGGGGTCGGCGCCGGCGTCACCGACATCAAGGAGGGCGACCACGTCGTCTTCTCGTTCCTGCCGGCGTGCGGCCGCTGCCGCTGGTGCGCCACCGGCAAGCAGTACCTGTGCGACTCCGGCGCCAACATCGGCATGGGATCGCGCTGGGACGACGCGGAGAGCTTCCGCTACTCCCTGCCCGACGGCACCCCGGTCGGGCAGATGTGCGGGCTGGGCAGCTTCTCCGAGGTCACCACCATCGACGTCCGGTCCGCGGTGAAGATCGCCCCCGACATCCCGATGGACGTCGCCTGCCTGGTCTCCTGCGGCGTCGGCACCGGCTTCGGCACCGCCACCCAGGCCGGTGACGTCAAGCCCGGCGAGACGGTGGTCGTGATGGGCATCGGCGGCATCGGCATCAACGCCGTGCAGGGCGCTGCCTTCGCCGGCGCCAGCCACGTGATCGCCGTCGACCCGGTGCCGTTCAAGCAGGAGAAGGCCCGCGAGTTCGGCGCCACGCACGCGTTCGGCGACATCGAGGAGGCCGCCGACTTCGCCCGCAGCGTCACCAACGGGCAGGGCGCGGACAAGGCGCTCGTCACCGTGGGCGTCACCACCGGCGAGCACGTGGCCCAGGCGCTGGGCTCGGTCCGCAAGGCCGGGGTGGTCGTGGTGACCGGGCTCGGCCCGGTCTCCGCCGTCGGCCTGCCGATCTCCTCGATGGACTTCACGCTCTTCGGCAAGGAGATCAAGGGCGCGCTGTTCGGCGACCAGAACCCGACCACCGACATCCCGCGGATGCTGCGGCTGTGGCAGGAGGGCAACCTCAAGCTCGACGGCCTGATCACCAACCGGTACCGGCTCGACGACGTCAACGCCGGCTACGACGACATGCACGCCGGCAAGAACCTGCGCGGCGTCATCGAGTTCGGCTGAACCGGCCCCGATGACGACGACGACCTCCGCCGCCCGCCTCGACGGCGCCGGCATGGTGCGCACCGCCCGGGAGCGGGTGGTGGCCCGGGTGCGGGAGGCGGAGGTCGTCGCGGCCGCGCTGGCGGCGGGCCGCAACGTGGTGCTGGAGGGTCCGCCCGGCACCGGGAAGACCACGCTGCTGCGGGCGCTGGCCGACGGCACCGGGGTGCCGCTGGTGCTGGTCGAGGGCAACGCCGAGCTCACCCCCACCCGGCTGGTCGGCCACCACGACGCCTCCCGGGTGCTCACCGAGGACTACCGGCCGGAGAACTTCGTGCCCGGCCCGCTCACCCGGGCGATGACCGAGGGCGCGCTCCTCTACGTGGAGGAGTTCAACCGGGTGCCCGAGGAGACGATGAACGTGCTGCTCGGGGTGCTCTCCGAGCGCGAGATGCACGTGCCGCGCTACGGCCGGGTGCCCGCCCGGCCGACGTTCCGGCTGGTCGCGGCGATGAACCCGTTCGACGCCGTCGGCACCGCCCGGATCACCCCGGCGCTGTACGACCGGTCGTGCCGGGTCGCGATGGGCTACCAGACCGAGGACGACGAGCGGGCCGTGGTGGCCACCGCCACCGGCGGCCCCGCACCGCTGCTGCACCGCGCGGTGCGGGCGGTGCGGATCACCCGCGACCACCCGGAGCTGCGGATCGGCTCCTCGGTCCGCGGCGCGATCGACACGGTGCTCATCGCCGCGAGCTGGCAGCCGTGCGCGGCCTGGAGCCGGCCGACGAGGAGGTCGGCACCGACGCCGCGCTCGCCGCGCTGACCGGGAAGGTGACCGTCACCGACGGCCTCGCGCGACCGGTGGAGGACGTCGTCCGGGACATCTGGCGCCGGGCCGGTGAGGAGCTGGGAAAAGACTGACCCCCGGGCCGGAACCGGGGGAACCGGCGCCCGCACCTCCGCCCCCGCCGCCGCCCGACCGGCTGGCCGATCCACCGGGACGACGGCCGGCGCAGCCCGCCCCGGTCAGCGAGGACGCCGACGTCGAGGCGCTGCTGCGCGGGCAGCGGACCCCGCGGGCCGGGCGGGCGGAGCTGGCCCGCGCGCACCCGGACCTGCCGCAGGTCAGCCCGGAGGCCGGTCAGCTGGACGAGGCGGCGCTGGCCGAGGTGGCCGGCCGGGACCCCGACGCGGCGGTGCGGCTGCTGACCGCGCTGGGGCGGGCGGTCGACCCGGCGCTGCGGGCCGCCGCCCGGGCGCTCGCCGCACGGCTGCCGGTGACCGCACCCCGCCGGGGCCTGCCGGACCGGCCGGGCAGCCGGCGGGTGGTCACCCGCCGCGACCCCACCGGGTCCGACGTCGACCTGGACGCCACGCTGGCGGCCCGCGGCGCGGAGCCGCACTGGCGGGCCGAGCACCTGCACACCCGCGGCTGGCGGGCGACCGGCCGGGCCTGCGTGCTGCTGGTCGACGCCTCCGGCTCGGTGGCCGGCGACGAGCTGGCCGCGGCGGTGCTCACCGCCTCGGCGCTGACCCAGCGGATGCGCCCGGGTGACGAGCTCGCCGTCGTCGCGTTCTGGTCGACGGCGGTGGTGCTGCAGCCGCTGTCCGCGGTCGCGCGGCCCGAGCTCGTCGTCGACCGGCTGTTCGACCTGCGCGGCGGCGGCACCACCGACCTGGACCTGGCGCTGCGGACCGCGGCCCGCGAGCTGTCCCGCACCCGGACGGCGGCGCGCGACGTGCTGCTGCTGTCCGACGGGATGCCCACCGACAGCCCCGATCCCCGGCCGGCCGCCGCCTCGCTCACCCGCGCGGGGGCGCGGCTGCACGTGCTGGGGCTGTCCACCGACGAGGAGTCGGTGGCCAACTGCGCCGCGCTGGCCGCGGCCGGCGGGGGCCGCAGTGCGCCGCTGCACCGCCCCGCGCTCGCCCCGGCCGCGGTCCGCGCCCTGCTGGACTGAACGCCCGGCTGGATCAGGCGCCCGGCTCCAGGTCGTTGAGGTCGATCGGCGACTCCGGCGCGGCGATGTCGAACTGCTCGCCGTGCTCGCTGAGGGTCAGCGTCTGGTTCTCATCGCCCTGGTTCACGATCTCCAGCGGGTAGGGCTCGCCCTCGGCGGCGACGGCCACGGTGCTGCCGTCGGTCTGGGTGACGACGACGACCGGCTGGCCCTCGCGCTCGGCGGTGCTGACCTCGTCCTCGACCTCGGTGGTCGGGTTGCGGAGCTCCTCGACGAGGGTGGCGAGGGTGAGCTCCTCGAACCCGGTGGCGCCCGCCTCGGGGACGACGACCCAGGCGCCGTCCAGCTGGTCGGCGAGGTCGGCAGGCACGCCGGAGGCGGTCCAGAAGTCGCCGGGGGCCTGCATGTAGACGACGCCGCCGGTGCGCAGCAGGCCGATGGTCTGGCCGCCCGCGGCCACGGTTCCGCTGACGTCGTCGCCCTGCATGACCAGGTCGATGCTCCCCGTCTCCGCACCCATGCCGGCGCTGCCCGTGACGTGCACCGAGCCGGCCTCCTCGAGAGCGTCGGCGGCGGCAGCCGAGACCTCGGCGCCGGTCTGCTCGGCGAGACCGGACTCGCTGCTGGTCTCCGAGGCCGACGGCGACGACGACTCGCTGGTCGTGTCGCTGTCCCCGCCACAGCCGGCGAGCAGGACGGCGGTGAGTCCTGCGGTTGCGCCGGCGGTGGCCAGCCTGCGGATCTGCATGGGGTCTCCGTTCCTCGGGGCCGCGGACACGCTCGTCGCGTCCCGGCCAGGGCATCATCCCCGGTGCGCTGCCGCGCCTCTCACCGGCGCACCGGCGGCCGGACCGCCTCCCCCGCCCGGGCGGCGTCCAGCGGCACCGCCGAGCGCAGCACAGCGGGGCCGAGCCGCAGCGCCCCGCCGGTCCGGGGCGCGCAGCGGACCCCACCCCGGCCGCGCATGCCCCGGTGCGCGCCCGGCGCGAGGACCCGGTCCAGCCAGGCGCAGGGGTGGGCCGGCCGGCCGCCGGCGAGCACCACCTCACCCTCCCCGCAGTCGAGGCTGAACCCGCTCCCCCGCAGCGCCTCGACCTCCGCGCCGCGCAGCACGACGTTGCGCCGGGTGGCCAGCGCATCGAGCGGGCCGCTCCCCAGCTCCGCGGCCAGCTCCTCGACCGCCTCCACGGCGAGCACGGTCACCGACGCGTCCCGGTGGGCGGGCCTGCCGAAGTAGCGATCGCCGACGACGCCCAGCCCGGCCCGCACCTCGATCCGGTCCCGCCGCTCCACCGGCCGCGCGGCGACGGCGTCGTCCGGCCGCCCGTCGTACCGGTGCTCCGGCGAGGCGAGCAGCCCGACGACCTCGACGTCGTAGACGTACGGCAGGTCGTCGGTCACCGCTCGGCGGTGCGATGGATGGGGCCGCCGACCTCGGCCAGCCGCTCACCGCTGCCGCCCCAGCGGTCGGAGATGATCTCCGCGGCGATCGAGATGGCCGTCTCCTCGGGTGTGCGGGCGCCCAGGTCCAGCCCGATCGGCGAGGAGAGCCGGTCCAGCTCACCCTGGCTCAGCCCGGCCTCGCGCAGCCGCGCGAGTCGTTCGGTGTGCGTACGCCGCGACCCCATCGCGCCGACGTAGGCCACCGGCAGCCGCAGCGCGACCTCCAACAGCGGGACGTCGAACTTCGGGTCGTGGGTGAGCACGCACAGCACGGTGCGCTCGTCGATCCGCCCGGCGTCCACCTCGGCCTGCAGGTACCGGTGCGGCCACTCGACCACCACCTCGTGGGCATCCGGGAAGCGGCGGGCGGTGGCGAACACCGGCCGGGCGTCGCAGACGGTGACCCGGTAGCCGAGGAAGGCCCCCACCCGGGCGACGGCGGCGGCGAAGTCGATCGCGCCGAAGACCACCATCCGCGCCGGCGGGGCGAAGGAGGAGACGAACAGGGTCAGCTCGTCGCCGCGCCGCTCGCCGTCGTGGCCGTAGGTGAGCGTCGCCGTCCGCCCGGCGGCCAGCAGGCCGCGGGCGTCGTCGGCGACGGCGTCGTCCAGCCGCTGCGCGCCCAACGTGCCGGAGCTGCGGTCCGGCCAGAGCACCAGCCGCTTGCCGAGGCGGTCGTCGGGCCCGCGCACGCAGGTGACGACGGCGACCGGCTCGTGGGCCCCCACCGACGCGGCGACCTCGCCGAGCTCGGGGAAGGACTCCCGGGACACCGACTCCACGTAGACGTCGAGGATCCCGCCGCAGGTCAGGCCCACGGCGAAGGCGTCGTCGTCGCTCACTCCGTAGCGCTGCAGCGACGGCGTCCCGGTCGCGACGGCGTCCCGGGCCTCCTCGTAGACCGCGCCCTCGACGCACCCGCCGGAGACGCTGCCCACCGCCGTCCCGTCCGGGCCGACGAGCATGGCCGCGCCCGGCGGGCGGGGTGCGGACCGCCAGGTGCCCACCACGGTGCCCACGCCGACCGTCTCCCCGGCCTGCCACCACCCGACCAGGTCCTCCAGCACCTCACGCATTGGTGATCACCCCTGCCAGTTCCTCGAACGCGGCCAGGCTGTGCCCGGCGACGAAGTGGTCGACCGACGGCAGCGCCGCCACCATCCCGCTGGTCAGCGGCTCGTAGCCGGAGCGGCCCTTGTGCGGGTTCACCCAGACGACGGCGTGCGCGAGCCGGTGCAGCCGGGCCATCTGCTCGCCCAGCAGCTCCGCGCCCCCGCGCTCCCAGCCGTCGCTGCACACCACGACGACGGCGCCGCGGGCGGTGCCGCGCTGGCCCCAGCGGTCCAGGAACGCCTTCAGCACCTCGCCGATCCGGGTGCCGCCGGACCAGTCGGGGATCGCCGCGCCCCCGGCGGCCAGGGCACGGTCGGGGTCGCGCAGCCGCAGCTCGCGGGTGACCCGGGTGAGCCGGGTGCCGATGGTGAACACCTCGGTGGACGCCGGGCGGGCCCGGACGGCGGCGTGCGCGAAGCGCAGCAGCGCGTCGGCGTAGGGGCTCATCGAGCCGGAGACGTCGATCAGCAGCACCACCCGGCGCGGCCGGGGCCGGGCCCGGCGGTGGTGCAGCCGGCGCACCTCACCCCCGTCGCGCAGCGCCCGGCGCACGGTGCGGCCGGCGTCGACGGTGCCGTGCGGGGAGGGGCCGCGACGACGTGACCGGCGCATCGGGGTGGCCGGGGCGAGCAGCGCGAACAGCCGGCGGAGCTCGGCGCGCTCGGCCGTGGTCAGCTCGGCGACGTCCCGGTGGCGCAGCACCTCGTCCCCGCTGGCCTTCGTCGCCAGGTCCGAGGGCTCCTCGCCGGGCTCGCCGCCGTCCCCGCTGCCCAGCGGGGCGATGTGCGCGACCTGCGGCGGCTCGGCGGGTGCGCCCCGCCGCATGCGCGGCGCCTCACCGGCGAACCAGGCGGCGAACGCGGCGTCGTAGCGGTCGAGGTCGTCGGGGCTGCCGCACAGGGTCAGCCGGCCGGCCCAGTAGACGGCGGTGGCGTCGAGGACGTCGAGGTGCGCCACCGCGGCCAGCATCGCCTCGACCCGGTCGGGCGAGGCGGCGACCCCGGCGTGCCGCAGCGTGCGGGCGAACCCCAGCACGGTCGAGACGACGTCACCCACCGAAGAGCGCCCCCCGGGCCAGCGAGCGCACCCGCTCGCCGTCCTCCCGGTACTTCAGCACCGCGCCGAGGGTGCGGGCCGCGGTGTCCGGGTCGAGCTCGCGGCAGCCCAGGGCGTGCAGCGCGCTCGCCCAGTCCATCGCCTCGGCGACACCGGGGGGCTTGAGCAGGTCCAGCTCACGCAGCCGGCCGGTCGCCTGCGCGACCTGGCGGGCCAGCTCCTCGGTCACCTCGGGCAGCCGGCGGCGCAGGATCGCGACCTCGCGCTCGAAGTCCGGGTGTTCCAGCCAGTGGTAGAGGCAACGGCGCTTGAGCGCGTCGTGCACCTCGCGGGTGCGGTTGGAGGTGAGCACGACCAGCGGCGGCGTCTCCGCCCGGATGGTGCCCAGCTCCGGGACGGAGATGGTGAAGTCGCTGAGCACCTCCAGCAGGAAGGCCTCGAACTCGTCGTCGGCCCGGTCGACCTCGTCGACCAGCAGCACCGACGGGGCATCCTCCAGCGCCTGCAGCAGCGGGCGGGCCAGCAGGAACCGCCGGTCGTAGAGCCCGGCCTCCAGCTGCGCCACGTCGTCGGGGGAGGCGGCGGAGCCGGTCGCGTGGGCGGCCTCGGCGGCGCGCAGGTGCAGCAGCTGGCGGCCGAAGTCCCAGTCGTAGAGGGCGTGGCTGGCCTCCAGCCCCTCGTAGCACTGGAGCCGGTACAGCGGCCGGCCGGTGACCTCGGCCAGCGCCCGGGCCAGCGCGGTCTTGCCGACGCCGGCCTCGCCCTCCAGGAACAGCGGCCGGTGCATGACCAGCGCCAGGTACGCCGCCGTCGCCAGGCCCTCGTCCGGCAGGTAGCCGGTCGACTCGAGGGCGTCGGCGAGCGCGGCGGGGTCGGTGGGCTGGGTCACGCTCCGCAGCATCTCACCGCTGACGGCGGCGGGTCACTCCTCGGCCATCGCCGGCAGGTAGTCCTCGTAGCTGGCGATGACGTCCTCCAGCTCGATGACGTCGGGGAAGTCGGCGACGTCCTGGTGCCGGCGGAGGAACCGCACCGTGCGCAGCACGACGTCCTCCTCGTCGTCGGTGCCCAGCCGGTCGAGCGCCTCGGGGGTGAGCGTGAACCAGGTGGTCACGTCGTCGGCCTCGGTGGCCTGCACGACCACGTACTCGCGCTCGCCCTGTGCCCTGATCTCGATGTCGTCGTCCGCCACGGGGGACCCCCTACCCGCGTCGGCTGCGGGAAACGCAGGTCAGGCGGGCGCGGGTGGGCACCGCGGGTGCTGGGGGAGGATGGGCGTCATGCCGGAGACCCCGACCGACGACCTCTCCCTCGGCGACGACCTGCGCGCCTTCATCGACGCCTCCCCCTCCCCGGGGCACGCGGTGGCCGAGATGGTCCGCCGGCTGGTCGAGGCCGGGTTCACCGAGCTGGTCGAGACCGACAGCTGGCAGCTCTCCCCGGGCGGGGCGCACTTCGTCGTCCGGCGGGGCGGCAGCCTGATCGCCTTCCGGCTGGGGACCGGACCGCTCGCGGAGAGCGGGATGCGACTGGTCGGCGCGCACACCGACTCCCCGACGTTCCGGGTGCGGCCGCACTCCGACGTCCGCCAGGCCGGGTACCGGCTGGTGGGCGTCGAGCCGTACGGCGGCGGGCTGTGGCACACCTGGCTCGACCGCGAGCTGACCGTCGCCGGCCGCGTGGCCCTGCGCGGAGGCGCGGAGGCACTGGTCGAGCTGCCGGGGGCACCGCTGCGGCTGCCGTCGCTCGCGATCCACCTGGACCGCAGCGTGCGGGAGGGGCTCACCCTCGATCCGCAGCGGCACCTGGTCCCGGTGTGGGACCGCGACCTGGGCACCGAGCCGGGGCTGCGCGAGGCGGTCGCGGCAGCGGCCGGGGTGGGGGTGGACGACGTCGTCGGGCACGACCTGGTGCTGGCCGACACCCAGCCGGCGGCCCGGACCGGCGCCGACGGCAGCTGGGTGGCCGCGCCGCGGCTGGACGACCTGGCCTGCTGCCACTCCGGGCTGACCGCGCTGATCGGCGCGCCGGCCGGTGAGCGCACGCAGCTGCTGGTCTGCAACGACCACGAGGAGGTGGGCAGCGGATCGATGTCCGGGGCGCGGGGCAGTTTCCTGGAGGACGTCGTCGACCGGCTGGTGGCCGCCACCGACCCGGGGAACGCCCAGGCCGTCCACCGGACGATCGCCCGGTCGGTGCTGGTCAGCGCGGACATGGCGCACGCCGTGCACCCGACCCGCGGCGAGCGGCACGAGTCGGCGCACACCCCGCAGCTGGGTGGCGGGCCGGTGCTGAAGGTGAACGCCAACCAGGCGTACGCGACCGACGGGGTGGGCGGCGCGTGGTTCGCCGAGCGCTGCGCCTCGGCGTCGGTGCCGGTGCAGTGGTTCGTCAGCCGCGCCGACCTGCCGTGCGGCAGCACCATCGGCCCGCTGACCGCGACCCGGCTGGGCATCGCCACGGTGGACGTCGGCGCGCCGATGCTGGCGATGCACTCGGCACGTGAGCTGGCCAGCGCCCGGGACGTCCCGCTGATGGTCGCGGCGCTCACCGCCTGCTTCACCGACTGACGCCGCCGGCCCCTCAGTACGGCGGTGGGGTGGTGACGGCGGTCAGGCCGGTGGGCGTGGTGACGGTGAGCGCACCATCGGCGGCCAGCTCGTGCCGCCAGCCGGGCGCCTGGGGCTTGCCGCGGTGGTTGGTGGTGCAGTAGCCGGTCAGGTTGGTCGCGCTGGTCGGGCCGTCGGGGTACGGGACGTCGTGGTCGAGCTCGCCGCCGCGGGGCACCCTGCGGCGACAGCCGGGGAACCGGCAGCGGCGGTCGCGGGCGCGGACGAACCGGTCCAGCTCAGCGCCCGGCCGGTAGCCGGCGGTGGGGCCCGGTGGGCGCAGGCCGGGCCGTCCGGACAGGTCGTGGGTGCACTCCGCCGGGCGGCGCCGGCAGGCAGGTGCGTCGCAGGAGGCGGCGCGGCGCAGCTCGGGGAGGCCGGCCAGCCCGAGGAAGGCGCCGGTCAGCGCATCAGCCAGCACGAGCCGCGGCCGGTCGGCGAGGCCGCCCCCGCCCGTCCGGGTCAGCAGGTCGGCCAGCAGAGCCCGCTGCCCGCTGCTCGCCGCCTCCAGCGCGGCCAGGGCGTCGGCGGCGGCGCCGACCTGCCCGGTCCGACCGTGCTGCCAGGCGGCTTCGTCGGCGGCGTCGGCGCGGCAGGCGTCGGCGACCGCTCGACGGGCGTGGCCGAGGACCTCCTGCGTCGTGCGCAGGGCAGCACCCGCCCGCTCCACGGCACGGTCGGCCGTCGACCACCAGCCCTCCCCGGGCAGTGGCGCGGTGCCCTCGGGACCCAGCGTCGGTGGTTCGGGGGCGGATGGTGGTCGCTCCGCGCCGTCGGGTGAGGCGTCCCGAGCGGGCTCCTCAGCCCAGCGGGCGAGCACCCGACGCTCGAACTCGGCCCACCCGGGGTCCGGCCAGAACTCCTCGGACCCCCCGCCCGGCGGCCGGTCGCGGTCGGGGCTGAGCGTGACGGTCGGGGGCCCGCCGTCCGGGGCGGGGGCAGGGGGAGCGGCAGGGGCAGGGGGAGCGGCGGGGGCAAGGGCAGCGGCAGGGGCAGAGGCAGAGGCAGAGGCAGAGGCAGAGGCAGGGGACGCGTCGGCGGCGTCGGCGGAGGGGTCGATCGCGTCGGAGTCGGCTGTGGCGGCGTCGGCGGAGGGGTCGATCGCGTCGGAGTCGGCTGTGGCGGCGTCGGCGGAGGGGTCGATCGCGTCGGCGGCGGCGGCGGCGTCGGCGGAGGGGTCGATCGCGTCGGAGTCGGCTGTGGCGGCGTCGGCGGGCGCAGCGGCGCTGCCGGACAGGGCGCGCAGCAGGGCGCGGACCACCTCGGCCGGGACGACCTGGCCGTCGACCTCACCGGGCGCGTCACCGCCGAGCATCGTGGCGACGGACGCCACGACGTGCAGCGACACCTGGACCGGCGGCATGTTCCGCTCGCCGGGGCGCAGCACAAGGTCGAGCAGGCAGTCGGCCATCTTCTGCCCGCGGGTGCGCTGGTCGCCCGGTTCGTCGAGCGCGTCCGCGTACGCACCCAGCGCCCGGAGGAGCGCGTGCGCCTCGGGAACGGTGAGCAGCGCGGCGATCTCAGCGGTGCCGTCGGTGCGGCCCGACCGCAGGTGCACGCCGCGCTCGGCGATCGCGCGGGAGAGCCTGCGGGCGGCGGCCCGGGCGTCGCGCCGGAGGACCTCGCGCCGCGCCTTGGCGCCGAGCTGCGCCGGCGTCGTCACCCGCCCGGCGGCCCACTGCAGCAGTGCCGCCTCGACGTCGGCGCGCACCGCGTCGTCCTCGATCGGGGCGACCTTGTCCAGCAGCGGCCACAGGTGCCCGGGATGCAGTGCGCCGGCCTCCAGCGCGTCCAGCGTCCGGGGCAGCCGGTGCACCAGCGTCAGCGACCGCTCGAGCAGCGACTCCGCCGCCTCGGCGCTGATCGACAGCGCCACGACGAGCTCCTGCGCGGCCCACTCGCTCACCGGCCGGAGCACCTCGGCCCGGGCAGCCCAGCGCTCGGCGCTCATCGAGCCCGGCTCACCCTGGGGCCGGTCGACCGAGGCGGGCCGCGACGCGGCGAACTCGGCCACCGCACGGGCGCGCCGGGCGGTCTGGCGCGCGATCTCCCGGTCCGCGGCCTGCACTGCGCCGAGCGGCCCCGCCGCGAGCCCGACCGGCGGGGCGGCGCGGATCCGCTCCTCGGTCGTCACGTCCACGTGTTCGATCATACGTTCGAAGAACGGTCGCGACAAGCCCGTGAGCAGCACGGATGCGGCTGCGCCGACAGCGAAAACCGACCCGGTCCGCACTCCGACGGGTCACCATCTCCCCATGGACGGACAGTTCGCCGGCTCGACGGCCGAGGCCTACGCACACCACCGCAGGGACGTACCGGGCGAGGTGCTGGACCAGCTGGTCGCCCACCTGGGGCTGGCCGCCACGGACCGGGCCATCGACCTCGGCGCCGGCACCGGGCAGGTCGCCATCGGTCTGGCCGCGCGGCTCGGGGGCGTGCTCGCCCTGGACCCGGAGCCGGACATGCTGGTCCAGCTC
This sequence comes from Modestobacter sp. SYSU DS0657, assembly GCF_054050925.1. Taxonomy (NCBI): domain Bacteria; kingdom Bacillati; phylum Actinomycetota; class Actinomycetes; order Geodermatophilales; family Geodermatophilaceae; genus Modestobacter; species Modestobacter sp. SYSU DS0657. The sequence continues at coordinate 39,322 of NZ_JBJHAG010000019.1, forward strand.
CGCCGCCGCCTCGCGGCCGGAGGGACGGCGAACGTGGTGTGCGCACTGGCCGCCGACCACGACCTACCGGGCCTCGCCGGCGTGGTCGGCACGAACTGGGGGCTGCTCACCGTGGCCAACGCCCTGCACTGGATGGACGCCGCCGCCGTCTTCTCCACCGCCCGGCCACTCCTGCGGCCCGGTGGGGGCATCGCCGTCATCACCCACGGCACCCCCCTGTGGCTCGGCGAGCAGGACTGGGCACGAGCCCTACGCGCTCTGCTGGAGCGCCGATTCGGCCCGGCCCCGGGCACCTGCGGCACCGACGCGGAGGCGCTCGCGGAGCGGCGGGCGCTGCTGAGCCGGGCGGGCTTCTCCGACGTCGAGGTGCTGCACCACCGCTACGCGGCCCCGGTGGACGCCGATCACGTGCTCGGCAACCTCGCGTCGGCGATGTCCCCGGGCCAGCTTCCGCCCGAGCGCAGGCGGGAGCTCGAGGAGGACGTCCGCACCGCGCTGGCGCCGCACGCCGGGTCGATGGTCGAGGAGGCCCCGGTCACCGTGCTGGTGGGGCGCAGCTGACCACCCACCCCTGACCACCCGGAGCGCGCCCTGCGGCACACTCTCCGTCGTGCTCACCGAGGACCGGCAGGACTCGTCGTGGCGTCCCGCGCCCGACCGTTACGAGCAGACCCAGTACCGGCGGGCCGGGCGCAGCGGCGTGCTGCTGCCGCCGGTCTCGCTGGGCCTGTGGCAGAACTTCGGCGCCGACCGGCCGCTGGAGACCGCCCGGGCGATCCTGCGACGGGCCTTCGACCTCGGCGTCACGCACATCGACCTGGCCAACAACTACGGCCCGCCCTACGGCGCCGCGGAGACCACCTTCGGCCAGGTGCTGCGCAGCGACCTGGCGCCGTACCGGGACGAGCTCTTCATCGCCACGAAGGCCGGCTACGACATGTGGCCGGGCCCCTACGGCGACGGCGGGTCGCGCAAGTACCTGCTGGCCAGCCTCGACCAGTCGTTGCGCCGCACGGGCCTGGAGTACGTCGACGTCTTCTACCACCACCGCCGCGACCCGGAGACGCCGCTGGTGGAGACGATGGGCGCGCTGGACGCCGCCGTCCGCGCCGGCAAGGCGCTCTACGTGGGCCTGTCCAACTACGACCCGGCCGACCTGCGCGAGGCCGCCGGGATCCTCGCCGACCTGGGTACCCCGGTGCTGCTGCTCCAGCCGCGCTACTCGATGTTCGACCGGCGCCCGGAGGGCGAGCTGCTCGACACCGCCGCCGAGGTCGGCGCGGGGGTGGCGGTGTTCTCCCCGCTCGCGCAGGGCCGGCTCACCGACCGGTACCTCGGCGGCATCCCGGAGGGCTCCCGGGCCACCCGCAGCGCCTACCTCTCCACCGACGACGTCACCGACGACCTGGTCGCCCGTGCCCGGGCACTGGACGCCATCGCCAACGCGCGCGGGCAGAGCCTGGCCCAGCTCGCGCTGCGCTGGGCGGTCCGCGACGAGCGGGTCACCACCGCGCTGATCGGCGCGAGCAGCGTCGCCCAGCTGGAGGCGAACCTCGCCGCCACCGCCGGCCCCGACCTCACCGACGACGAGCTGGCGGCGGTGGAGGAGCACATCGCCGCCGCCGGGTCGACGCTGCAGGTCTGAGCCGGGTCCGGGCCGTGGCACCCCGACGCTGCCCGTGCGGCTCCGGTCTGCCGTACGCCGAGTGCTGCGGCCGGCTGCACGAGGGCCTGCGGCAGGAGGGCACCACCAGCGCGGCGACCGCCGAGCAGCTCATGCGCTCCCGGTACAGCGCCTTCGCCGTCGGCGACCCGGCGTACCTGCTGGCCACCTGGCACTCCAGCACCCGCCCGCGCTCGCTCGAGCTCGACCCAGAGGTCCGCTGGACCGGCCTGGAGGTGCTCCGCACCACCGGTGGTGCGCTGTTCGCCACCGAGGGGACGGTGGAGTTCCGCGCCTCGTACGTCGTCGACGGCGCGGCCGGCAGCCAGCACGAGGCCAGCCGGTTCACCCGGGAGGACGGCGCCTGGCGGTACCTGGACGGCGTCGCCCTGCCCTGAGGGCGCCGCCGGCACTGTTCACCTGCGCGACGTCTGCGGGTTTGTTGCGAACGCCTCGCAACAGCTAGGTTCTTGCGAGCAGTTCGCAGCAAGCCCCGACCATCCGCTGAACGGAGCCCTCGTGCGCTCGCGCGTCCCCCTCGTCCTCCTCGCCGGCGCCATCCTGACCGGGTGCACCGCGCCCGGCGGCGGCGACGCCACGGCGGCCGCCGAGAGCACCGGCCGGCTGGTCCTGGCCGACGCCTACGAGCCCGAGTCGTTCAACCCGGTCGCCGGGCACGGCGAGACCGGGTACTCCCGCGTCTACGACGGCCTGGTCCGCCTGGCCGGCGGCGGGGAGGGCATCCCGGAGCTGGAGCCGGCGCTGGCCACCGAACTGCCGCAGGGCAACGACGACGCCACCGAGTGGACGGTCCCGCTCCGCGAGGGTGTCACCTTCAGCGACGGGACGACGTTCGACGCCGAGGACGTCGTCGCCACCTACCAGGCCGTGCTCGACCCGGCGTCGGCCTCCCCGATCGCCAGCAACTACGCGATGGTGGAGAGCGTCGAAGCGGTCGACCCGCAGACCGTGGTCTTCCGGCTGGCCTACTCCTACGTGCCCTTCCCCTCCAAGCTGCTGCTGGGCATCGCCCCGGCCGAGGCGCTGGCCAGCCCCGGCCCGGCCGAGGAGTCGGAGCTGAACACCGCCCCGGTCGGCACCGGCCCGTTCGTGCTCACCGAGCGGCGCGGCGACCGGACGGTCTTCCAGGCCAACCCCGACCACTGGGACGGTGCCCCCGAGGTCGACGAGCTGGTCGTGGTCTACGTGCCCGACGACAACACCCGCGCCCAGCGGATGGCCTCCGGAGAGTTCGACGGGACGACGCTGCCCCCGCTGCTGGCCGACACCCTCGCCGACGAGGACGACCTCACCGTGGTCGGCCACCCCTCCGCCGACTGGCGCGCGGTGTCGATGCCGGCCGGCAACCCGGTCACCGGCGACCCGGCCGTGCGGCGGGCGCTCAACCTCGCCGTCGACCGCGACGCCATCGTCGAGTCGGTGCTCGGCGGCCACGGCGAGGCGGCATCGACCTTCGTGCCGGCCGTCTTCGGCGAGTACGCCGAGCCCTCGGCGGTGTTCGCGCACGACCCGGACGAGGCCCGGCGGGTGCTGGACGAGGCCGGCTGGGTGCCCGGGCCGGACGGGGTCCGGGTGCGCGACGGGCAGCGGGCGGAGTTCACCGTCATGTACTTCCCGGAGGAGACGCTCCGCCGCGACCTCGCCCAGGCCTTCGCCTCCGACGCCCTCGAGGTCGGCGTGGAGGTCGACCTCGAGGCGGTGGACCGGCCGCAGTTCCGGCCCCGCATCCCGGTCGACGCCTCGCTGCTCGGCGGCGGCGACGTCCCCTACGACCCGGACACCCAGCTGTACAACGCGCTGCACTCCTCCTTCACCGCCGACGGCGTGGGCGGCCCGTTCGACAACCCGGCCGACTACCGCAACCCCACCGTGGACGCCGCACTCGACGAGGCCCGCCGGAGCACCGACGACGCCGTCCGGGTCGACGCCTACCGCGAGGTGCAGCGCCAGCTGGTCGCCGACCCGCCCGCGGTCGTGCTGGTCTTCCTCGAGCACGTCTACGTCATGCGCGACGGCGGCTGGACCGGCACCGAGCCGGTGCTGGAGCCGCACTCCCACGGCGTGAGCTGGGGACCGTGGTGGAACCTGGCCGAGTGGCGGCGCGACGGGTGACCCTGACCGACCTGCCGGCCCCACCGGTCGACGCACCCCCGCCGCCCGCCGCCGCGCCCCGCCCCCGGCAGCCGCGGCGGGCGCGGTGGCGCGCGGCGGGGCGGCTGGCCCGCCGGCGGCTGCTGTTCGTCCTGCCGGTGCTCGCCGTCGTCTCCGGCGGCGTCTTCGCCCTCGCCGCCGCCTCCCCGTTCGACCCGCTGGTCGGCTACCTCGGCGACCGGTACCTGACCGCCAGCGAGGAGGCCCAGGCCCGGATCGCCGAGGAGCTGGGCACCGGCCGGCCCTGGTGGCAGCAGTACGCCGACTGGGTCGGCGGGCTGCTCACCGGAGACCTCGGCACGTCGCGGTCCTTCGGCCAGCCGGTCGGGGAGGTGCTCGCCGAGCGACTGCCCTGGACGCTGCTGCTGGTCACGGTCGCGCTCGGCCTCGCCGTCGTCGCCGCCCTGGTGCTGGGCACGTGGAGCGCGGCCCGGCGCGGCGGCTGGGTCGACCGGGTGGTCACCCCGGTCTGCCTGCTGCTGCAGGCGGTGCCGCCGTTCGTCGTGGCGCTGGGCGCGGTCGCGCTGTTCGCCATCGGCCTGTCCTGGCTGCCGGTCGCCGGCCTGACCGACGCCGGCGCCGAGCTCTCCGTCGGCCAGGTGGCCCGGCACCTGGTGCTGCCCGCCACCGTGCTGGCCGCCTCCCAGCTGCCCTGGCTGCTGCTCAACGTGCGCCAGTCGGTGCTCGCCGCGCTTGCTGACGACGCCGTGGTCGCTGCCCGGGCCCGCGGGCTGGCCGAGCGCACGGTGGTGGTGCGGCACGCCCTGCCGACCGCGCTGCTGCCGTTCGTCACGCTGCTCGGCGCGCGGCTGCCCGAGCTGGTGGTCGGCGCCGTGCTGGTCGAGGAGGTCTTCAGCTGGCCGGGGGTGGCGCAGGCGGTGGTCACCTCCGCCGTCCAGCTGGACTTCCCGCTGCTCGCGGTGCTGACCCTGCTCACGACCGCGGCCGTGCTGCTGGGCTCGCTGCTCGCCGACGCCGCCTACGTGCTGCTCGACCCTCGGGTGGCCGCCGATGGCTGACCGCCGCCTGCTCACCGGGCTGGCCGTGATCGCGCTGCTGGCCGGCTACGCGCTGCTCGTCCCCTGGATCGCCGGCGTCGACGACCGGGTCACCGACTTCGCCGCCGCCCGGCAGGCGCCGTCCTGGGCGCACCTGTTCGGCACCGACTCCGCCGGGCGGGACCTGTTCGTCCGCACCGCGGCCGGGCTGCGGATCTCGCTGCTCATCGCCGTCGTCTGCGCGGTGCTGTCGGTGCTGATCGGAGCCCTGGTCGGCGCGCTCTCCGCCGCCGCCGGGGGCTGGGTCGACCGGGTGGCCATGCGGGTGGTCGACGCGGTCAACGCCGTGCCGCACCTGCTGCTGGGCATCGTGCTGGTGGCGCTGTTCCGGGGCAGCCTGGTGGCGATCATCGCCTCGATCGCGCTCACCCACTGGACCCAGGTGGCCCGGATCGTCCGCGCGGAGGTGCTGTCGCTGCGCGACCGGGAGCACGTGGACGCCGCGCTGCTGGGTGGCGCGACCCGCTGGCGGGTGGTGCAGCGGCACCTGCTGCCCGCAGCAGCCCCCCAGGCGCTGGTCGCCGCCGTGCTGCTGCTGCCGCACGCCGTGTGGCACGAGTCGACGCTGAGCTTCCTCGGGCTGGGCCTGCCCCCGCACGCGGCCAGCCTGGGCACCCTGCTCCAGGAGGCCCGCAGCTCGCTGCTGCTCGGCGGCTGGTGGACGCTGGTGTTCCCCGCGCTCGGCCTGGTGCTCGCCACCCTCGCCGTCGCCGCCGTGGGGTCGGCGCTGCGCGACCGCACCGCGCTGCCCGAGCGCGCCGGAGCCCGGCTGTGACCGCGCCGGCGCTCGCCGTCTCCGGGCTCACCGTCCGGTTCCGGACGGGCCGCCGGACCGTGGTGCACGCGGCCACCGACGTCTCCTTCGACCTCGCCCCCGGCCGGGTGCTGGCCCTGGTCGGCGAGAGCGGCTGCGGCAAGTCGGTGCTGGCCGCGGCGCTGCTGCGGCTGCTGCCGCCCGGCACGGAGGTCCGCGGCGCGGCGGTGCTGGCCGAGGAGGTCGACGTGCTCAGCGCCCCGGGGCGGGTGCTGCGCCGCAGCATCAGGGGACGCCGGGTGGCGCTCGTGCCGCAGAGCGCGGCGACAGCGCTCACCCCGGTGCGCACCGTGCGGTCGCAGCTGGAGGAGACCGTCGCCGAGCTGACCCCGGACGCCGACCGGGCGCTGCGCGCCGACGCGCTGGCCACCCGGGTCGGGCTCGACCCCGCCGACCTGGACCGGTACCCGCACGAGCTGTCCGGCGGCATGGCGCAGCGGGTGGTCGTGGCGCTCGCGCTGGTCGGCGACCCCGACGTGGTGCTGGCCGACGAGCCGACCGCCGGGCTGGACCGGCCGCTGGTCGACCGCACGCTGCGGCTGCTCCGGTCGGTGGCCGACCGGGGCACCGCCGTCCTGCTCATCACCCACGACCTCGGCGCGCTGCAGCGCTCCCCGGAGCTGGTGGACGACGTCGCCGTCATGTACGCCGGCCGGCTGGTCGAGACCGGCCCGGCCGCGGCGGTGCTCGGCGACCCGGCGCACGACTACACCCGGGCGCTGCTGGGCGCGCTGCCCGCCGGCGGTCTGGTCCCGATCCCCGGCACCGCACCGACGCTCACCGACCTGCCGCCCGGCTGCGCCTGGCACGCCCGCCGGCCGGACAGCGGGGCCTGCGACGGCGGCGACCAGGTGCACGTGTCCGGTGCGCGCACCAGCCGCTGCCGGCCCCCGGCGGGTGTCCGGTGCTGACCCTCACCGGCGTCACCGCCGGCTACGGACCGGACCACCCGGTGCTGCGCGGCGTCGACCTGCACGTGGCCCGCGGTGAGGTGGTCGGGCTGGCCGGGGCCAGCGGCACCGGGAAGACGACGCTGGCCCGGGTCGCCGCGCTGCTGCTCACGCCGCAGCAGGGCACCGTCGCCGTCGACGGGGTCGTGGCCGGCGGCGTCCGGTACGCCCGGCCGCCCGAGCTGCGCACCGCCGTCGGCATGGTGTTCCAGTCACCGCGCCGGTCGGTGGACGCCCGACTGCGGCTGCGCGACGTGATCGCCGAGCCGCTGCGGCTGCGCGGCCTGCCCACCGCCGGCCGGCGCGGCGCGCCGGCCCGGGAGGCACGCACCGCGGAGCTGGCCGAGCGGGTGGGGCTGACGGCCGACCTGCTGGCGCGCCGGCCGCACGAGGTCAGCGACGGGCAGCTGCAGCGGGCCTGCCTAGCCCGGGCCCTCGCCGCGCAGCCGCGCTACCTGGTGTGCGACGAGATGACCGCGATGCTCGACGCGTCGACGGCGGCCGCGCTGGTCGGCGTCGTCCGGGAGGAGGTGGCCGCCGGGCGGCTGGGCGTGCTGGCGATCAGCCACGACCAGGACCTGCTGGCCGTCTGGGCCGACCGCGTCGTCGCCCTGGGCAGGGGCGCCGTGACCGGCGTGACGGCGACCGGCTAGGACGGTCGTCATGACCGAGGAGTTCGACGACGTCGTCCGCGCGCTGCACGAGGAGGGCGCCCGCCTCGACGCCGACCGGGCGAACCCCGCGAAGCGACCGCGCAACCTCAGCCCGGACGCGGCGGCGCTGCTGGCGGTGGTCGTCCAGGCGATGGGCGCCGGGCGGGTGCTGGAGATCGGCACCTCCAACGGCTTCTCCACGCTGTGGCTCGCCCGCGCGGTGCAGGAGCACGACGGCACGGTCCTCTCCGTGGACGTCGATGCCGACGGACAGCAGGCGGCCGCCGCCAACCTGGCCCGGGTCGGCCTGGCGGAGCACGTCGAGCTCCGCTGCGCCGACGGCGGCGACGTGCTGCGCCAGCTGCCCGACGGCGGCCAGGACGTGGTGTTCCTGGACGCCGAACGCTCGCGGTACGCGGACTGGTGGCCCCACCCGGTGCGGGTGCTGCGCGCCGGTGGCCTGCTCGCCATCGACAACGTGCTCTCCCACCCCGACCAGGTCGCCGACGTCCGTGGCCGGATCGAGGCCGACCCACGACTCACCTCGACCGTCGCCCCGGTCGGCAAGGGCCTGCTGCTGGCGGTCCGCCGGGCCCGGTGACCAGGTCGGGCTGGCACGATCCCCCTGTGCTGCTCGCCCTCGCCCAGATCGCCAGCCGCCCCGGGGACGTCGCCGCGAACCTCGTCGCGCACGAGCACCGGATCGCCGAGGCCGGGGCAGCCGGTGCGCAGCTGGTGGTCTTCCCCGAGCTGTCGCTGACCGGCTACGAGCTGGACCTCGTCGCCGACCGGGCCGACCTCTGGTTCACCCCCGACGACGCCCGGCTGGCGCCGCTGCGTGCCGCCTGCGCCCGGGCCGGGCTGACCGCGGTGGTCGGCGCACCCCTGCGGGAGGACGGCGCGCGGTTGCTCGGCGCCCTGGTCATCGCCCCGGGCGGGCCGGTCACCGGCTACGGCAAGCGCCGGCTGTTCGGACCGGAGCAGGCGGTCTTCCAGCCCGGCCGGCAGCCGGTCGTGCTGGAGGTGGCGCACCGGCGGCTGGCGCTCGGGATCTGCGCCGACCTCGGCGACCCCGGGCAGGCCCGCGAGGCAGGGACGACGGCGGACGCGTGGGTGCTGGGCGTCCTGGCCTCGACGGACGGCTGGGCCACCGACGCCGCTCGCGCCGGCGCGGCCGCCACCCGGTACGGGATCACCGTCGCGTTCGCCAACCACGCCCGGCCCAGCGGCGCCTACGACGCCGACGGCGACAGCGGGGTCTGGACGGCCGACGGGGCGGTGCGCACCGCCGGCCCCGGGGAGCAGCTCCTCCTCACCACCGTCCCCGCCCGGCTCGACGCGGTCACCGGGTAGGACCGCGGGGGTTCAGGACGCCGCCCGGTGGGCAGGTCGCCTGCATGCGTGTGACCTTCGTGGTGCTGGGCGGCCGGGGCGACCTGACCGGCCGGCTGCTCCTGCCCGGGCTGGCCGAGCTGTTCGACGCCGCCGACGGCGAGGGCTTCGACGGCGAGATCGACCTGCTCGCGGTCGGCCGGGCCGAGTGGTCCGACGACGAGTACCGCGGCTGGGCCCGGGAACGGCTGGCCGAGCACGCCGGGCACGTGCCGGAGGAGACCCGGGACCGGCTGGTCGCCCGGCTGGGGTACCAGCAGGGCGACGTCACCGAGCCCGCCGACCTGCGCAGGGCGCTGGACCGGGCCGAGGGCCGCCCGGTCGTGTACCTGGCCCTGCCCAACACCGTCTTCCTCCCCACCCTGCAGGCGCTCACCGAGGTCGACCTGCCCGAGGGCACCTCCATCGGCGTCGAGAAGCCCTTCGGCCGGGACCAGGCCGACGCCCGCGAGCTGAACGCCGTGCTGCACGGGCTGGTGCCCGAGGACCGCGTCTTCCGCACCGACCACTTCCTGGCGATGCAGACGGTGCTGAACATCCTGGGCCTGCGCTTCGCCAACCGGCTGTTCGAGCCGGTCTGGAACGCCGGGCACGTCGAGCGCGTCGAGATCGTCTTCGACGAGACGCTGGGCCTGGAAGGGCGGGCGGGCTACTACGACACCGCCGGCGCGCTGCGGGACATGCTGCAGAACCACCTGCTGCAGCAGCTGGCGCTGATCGCGATGGAGCCGCCGCTGGCGGTCGACGGCCCCAGCCTGTCCGCCCGCAAGGCCGACGTGCTGCGCGCGGTGCGCCCCCCGGCCGACATGGCCCGGGACACCGTGCGGGCCCGCTACACCGCCGGCACCGTCGAGGGCCGCGCGCTCCCCGACTACACCAGCGAGGACGGGGTCGACCCCGCGCGGGAGACCGAGACCTACGCCGAGTACACGGTCACCATCGACAACTGGCGGTGGGCCGGGGTGCCGTTCCGGCTGCGCACCGGCAAGGCGCTGGGCGAGGGCCGGCAGGAGATCGCGGTCTGGTTCAAGCCGGTGCCGCACCTGGCCTTCGCGCACGAGCAGCCGCAGCCCGACGTGCTGCGGATGCGCTTCGACCCCGACCACATCACCGTGGAGATCAACCTCAACGGCGCCGACGACCCGTTCGACCTGGAGCGCCACGCCCTGGACATCGGGCTGTCACCGAACCCGCTGTCGGCCTACGGCCTGCTGCTCCGGGAGATGGCCGCCGGCGACGCGACGCTGTCCATCAGCGACGTGGAGGCCGAGGAGTCCTGGCGGATCGTCGAGCCGATCCTCGCCGCGTGGGCCGCCGGCGAGGTACCGCTGCGGGAGTACCCCGCCGGGTCGGCGGGGCCCGCCCGGAGCTGATGCGTCCCCCGGCCGGGTGACTCCCCGGCCGGGATTCGCCGTCCCGACGGGGACGCGCCAGTCCGCGGCCACTCGACGGACACCTCGCCCGCTGAACCTGGCGGCGTCCGGGCCCCGCCCAGGGGCCTCCCGGCACCCGAGGTGTCCCCGTGACCCCCACCCCGACCACGCTCCCCCCACTCCCCGCGCTCCGGTCCACGACCACCACCTACACGACCGCGCTGGCCACCGACGCCGCCGACCTCGTCGCCGTCCAGCGCCTGCGGCACGAGGTGTTCGCCGTGGAAGGCGGCGCCCAGCTGGGCCCGGCGGGCGCCGCCACCGGCCGGGACGTCGACGAGTGGGACGAGCTCTGCGACCACCTGCTGGTCCGCGACGAGCGGACCGGCGAGGTGGCCGGCACCTACCGGCTGCTGCCGCCCGAGAGCGCCGCCGCCGCGGGCCGCAGCTACTCCGCCGGCGAGTTCGACCTCGACCGGCACGCCGCGCTGCGCCCCGGACTGGTCGAGGCCGGCCGCAGTTGCGTGCACCCCGCCCACCGCAGCGGTGCCGTGATCACCCGGCTGTGGGCCGGCGTCGCCCGGTACGTGCTCGACCGGGGCGCGACCCACCTGGCGGGCTGCGCCTCCGTGTCGCTGTCCGACGGCGGCGCGACCGCCGCCGGGGTGTGGGACCTGGTCCGCGACCGGCACCTGGCCCCCGCCTCCCTGCGGGTCGTGCCGCACCTGCCCTTCGACGTCGAGTCCCCGCCCCGGCCGGCCCGACTGGTGGTCCCGCCGCTGCTGCGCGCCTACCTGAAGCTGGGCGCGCGGGTCTGCGGGCGGCCGGCCTGGGACCCCGCCTTCGGCACGGCGGACTTCTACGTGCTGCTCGACCTCGCCGACGTCCCCCGCCCGGTGCTCGACCGCCTCACCGGAGGTGCCCGGTGAGCGTCTGGCTGCCGGTCAGCACCTGCACGTCGGCCTGCGCCGGTGACCCGGCCGCCACCGTGGACCCGGCCACCCGGCGCCGCCGCTGGCTGCGGCTGGCCGGCGCGCTCGCCGGCGCGGGGGCGGCGTCGCTGCGCGCGCCGGCGGCCAGCGCCCGCGGCCGCCGCCGCATCCTCGTCTGCGCCGCGGCCCGGGTGCTGACCGCGGTCGGGGTGCGCGTCGAGGTGCACCCCTCCCCGGCCGGCTGGCCCCGCACCGGTCCCGGGCACGGCCCCGGGCACCTGGTGGTCAGCAACCACGTGTCCTGGGTCGACGACCTGGCGATGCTCACCGTCGTCCCCGGTCTGCCGGTGGCCAAGCGGGAGGTGGGCGAGTGGCCGCTCGTGGGTGGGCTGGCCCGCCGGGCCGGCCTGGTGCTGCTCGACCGCGCCCGGATCCGCACCCTGCCGGGCGCCGTGGCGCAGGCCGCATCGACGCTGCGCGCCGGCACGACGGTCACGGTCCACCCGGAGGGGACGACGTCCTGCGGGGTGGAGCTGGAGCGGTTCCGCCCCGCCTTCTTCCAGGCCGCGGTCGACGCCGCCGCCCCGGTGTGCCCGGTCGCCGTCCGGTACCGGCTGGCCGGCGGGGAGGCCACCGCGCTCGCCGGCTACCTGGCCGACGAGCCGCTGTGGCGCAGCGTGGCGCGGGTGGTCGCCGCGCGGGGCCTGGTCGTGGAGGTCCACCTGCTGCCGGCGCTGGACCCGGCGGGGGCGAGCCGCCGGGAGCTCGCCGCGCTGGCGGAGTACGCGGTCGCCGCGGTCACCGAGTCGCGCGCACCGGTCGTCGCCGCGCACCCGCGCCGGCTGCGGGCCCCCGTCCGGCGGGTCGTGCCGGCACCCCGGGAAGCCTCCCGTGCTGCGTGAGGCGGTGCCCGCCGACCCGGCCACCGTGGCCGTGCCCGGCGCGCCGGGGATGCGCGTCCTGGTGGTCGCGGAGACCTTCCTCCCGGCCGTCAACGGGGTGGTGAACTCCGTCCTGCGGCTGGTCGACCACCTCGCCGTGCGGGGGCACGACCCGGTGGTGCTGGCGCCGTCGGGGGCCGACTACGAGTCCCGCTGCGGCGCCCGGGTGCAGGTGGTCACCGTGCCGGCGATGCGCCTGCCGAGGTACCGGCAGCTGCAGCTGGCCCGCCCCACCGGCGACCTCACCCCGGTCCTGCGGCGGCTGGCGCCGGACGTCGTCCACCTCGCGTCCCCTGCCGTGCTCGGCCTGGCCGCGGCCCGGGCCGCCCGCAGCCTGGGTGTGCCGTCCGTGGCGGTGTTCCAGACCGATCTCGCCGCCTTCGCCCAGCGCTACCGACTGCCGGGCGGACCGGCCGCCGCCTGGCGCTTCCTGCGCACCGTGCACGGCACCGCCGACCTGACGCTCGCCCCCTCCTCGCCGACGGCGGCCGAGCTGCGACGGCACGGGATCGGCCCGGTGGCGCTCTGGCCGCGAGGGGTGGACCTGGAGCAGTTCTGCCCGACCCGGCGCGACCCCGCGCTGCGCGCCGAGCTGGCGCCCGGCGGCGAGCTGCTGGTGGGCGTGGTCGCCCGCCTGGCACTGGAGAAGCGGCTGGACCTGCTCGGCCCGGTCAGCGAGCTGCCCGGGGTGCGGCTGGTCGTGGTCGGCGACGGTCCGCAGCGGCGGGCGCTGACCAGGGCGATGCCGCGGGCCCGGTTCCTCGGCCAGCTGGGCGGGGCGGACCTCGGCGCCGTCGTCGCCTCCCTGGACCTGTTCGTGCACCCCGGGGCGGACGAGACGTTCTGCCAGGCGGTGCAGGAGGCGCTGGCCGCGGGGGTGCCCGCGGTCGTCGCCGCGTCCGGCGGGCCGCTGGACCTGGTGCGGCACCGGGAGAACGGCTGGCTGTGGGCCGGCGACGACCCGCAGGTGCTGGCCGCGATCGTCGCCGGGTTGCGGGACGACCCGGCAGCGCTCGCGGCGGCCGCCGTCCGGGCGCGGCCCTCGGTGGAGGGCCGCACCTGGGGCCGGGTCGGCGACGTTCTCATCGAGCACCTGCGGCAGGTCCGGGCCGCCGCGCTGTGCCGGTGAACGAGACCGACCGTTCCACGTGGAACCACCGGGGCCGTTCGGGTGAGGATCGGGACATGGACATCCGACCAGCACCCTCGTCCGTGCTCGACCTGTCGCAGTGGCGGCTCAACGCCCTCCCCGACACCAACAGCGACGAGGACTGGGACGACGACCGCGAGCTCTTCGACCCCGAGGGCAACCGGGTCGACTCCTGGCGCGAGGGCTTCCCGTACGACGAGCGGCTGCAGCGCCGCGAGTACGAGATCCGCAAGCGCCTGCTGCAGATCGAGCTGCTGAAGCTGCAGGGCTGGGTGAAGGACACCGGCCAGAAGATGGTCATCGTGTTCGAGGGCCGGGACGCCGCCGGCAAGGGCGGCACGATCAAGCGGTTCACCGAGCACCTGAACCCGCGGGGCGCCCGGGTGGTGGCGCTGGACAAGCCGTCCGAGCGCGAGCAGTCGCAGTGGTACTTCCAGCGCTACGTGCAGCACCTGCCCGCCGCCGGGGAGATCGTGCTGTTCGACCGGTCCTGGTACAACCGGGCCGGCGTCGAGCGGGTGATGGGCTACTGCACGCCCGAGGAGTACCGGCTGTTCATGCGCCAGGCCCCGGAGTTCGAGCGGATGCTCGTCGAGTCCGGCATCCACCTGGTCAAGTTCTGGTTCTCGGTGACCCGTGGCGAGCAGCGGAGCCGGTTCATCGTCCGGCAGATCGACCCGGTGCGGCAGTGGAAGCTCTCCCCCACCGACCTCGCCTCGCTGGACCGGTGGGACGCCTACACCGAGGCGAAGGAGGCGATGTTCCTGCACACCGACACCGAGCACGCGCCGTGGACGGTGGTCAAGAGCAACGACAAGAAGCGCGCCCGACTCGGTGCGATGCAGCACGTGCTGCACCGCTTCGACTACACCGACAAGGACGTCGAGGTCGTCGGGGCCCCCGACCCGCTAATCGTCGGCGCGGCCGCCGACGAGCTGCCCGCAACTAGCTGACCCGGACCGCCGCCCCCCCGGACGACACAGCGCCCGCCCCGAACGGCCGGGGCGGGCGCTGTGCTGGCTCAGGGTGGATCAGCGGCGGGTGGTGTCCCCGCCGTCGGTGTCGATCTGCTCCTTGCGCACCTCGTCGCTCACCTGCTGCTGCTCGGTGACCGTCTCGGTGTCCAGGCGCACGCGCTCGACCGGCACGGCCTCCTTCTCCACGACCGGACGCTCGGCGTGCAGCGTCACCTCGTGCTCCTCCTCGGAGATGGCCGGGCCGTCGGTGGCCTTGCCGCGGTTGGCGTCGGTGATCGGCTCGCGCTCGACCCGGACCTCCTCGTGCGACACGGGGACGGTCTCGGTCACGTTCTCGGTGACCACGTACTTGCGGAGTCGGGCGCGGCCGCTCTCCTCCCGCCGGGTGCCGACGTTGAGGCGCTCCTCCGAGCGCGTCATGGCGTCGTCGGTGGTCGGGCCGGAGGTGTCGTGGCCGACGGTCCCGTGCCGGTTGGCGTCCGCGGTGCCCGCGGTACCGGCCGTCTCCGTACGGGTGGTGTCGGTGGTGGTCGTGCCGCGGCCGGTGCCGTAGTACCGGTAGAGCTCCTGCTCCTCCTCGGGGGAGAGGTGCCCGTCGGTGTCGATCTTCGGCGCGTCCTTGACCTGGGACTTGCTCACCGGGACGCGGACGCCGTCACCGGTCAGGTCCGCGTCCGCGATCGGGACGAAGGACTCCTTGGTGCCGAAGAGGCCGGTCTTCACGGTGACCCACTCCGGCTGGCCGGACTGGTCGTCGAGGTACACCTCGGAAGCGGTGCCGATCTTGTCGCCGTCGGCGTCGTAGACGTCTGCGCCGATCACGCGGTCGAGGGTGTCGGTGCCGATCATGGTTCCGTTCTCCTCAAGTTCGGGGACGTGTCGTCGCACAGGGATCTGCCCACGCACCCGGCACAGAAACGGTCGCTCCATGATCGACACGCACGAGCGCGGGGACGGCCCGGCCCGAACGCCACCGACCACACCGTCGTCTCCGCAGGTCAGGGAGGTGCACTACGGAGTGGGCCGCGGTTCCGGGGCGGGTGGACGACACGCCCGGGCATCGGGTACTCGTACAGCGACCGGGCGTGTCGTCCACCCGACCCGGCGGTGCGGCGCACAGCATGGAGGGCGTGCCTCCTCGTTCGCCGTACGACAACCTCGTCCACCCGCGCACCCAGAAGAAGCCCTCCCCGCAGGTCGAGGCGCTGAAGGACGTCGTCGTCGAGGACCCCAGCAGCGGGTTCGTCGGCGCCGTCGTCCGGTGCGAGAAGGATGTCGTCCACCTCGAGGACCGGTTCGGAAAGGTCCGCGCCTACCCGCTCGGGCCCGGCTTCTGGGTCGACGGCCGGCCGGTCGTGCTGGTGCGGCCGAAGCAGAACGCACCCTCGGGCCCGCAGCGCAGCGCCTCCGGCTCGACCTACGTCGTCGGCGCCCGCGCCCGGGTCGCCCGCGAGGGGCGGATCTACGTCGAGGGCAAGCACGACGCCGAGCTGGTGGAGAAGGTCTGGGGCCACGACCTGCGGATCGAGGGCGTCGTCGTCGAGCCGCTGCACGGCGTCGACGACCTGCCGGGCATCGTGAAGGAGTTCCGCCCGTCGTCGGGACGGCGGCTGGGCGTGCTCGTCGACCACCTGGTCACCGGGTCCAAGGAGTCCCGGATCGCGGCGCAGATCACCGGCGACCACGCACTCGTCGTCGGCCACCCGTTCATCGACATCTGGCAGGCGGTCAAGCCCTCCGTCGTCGGGATCAAGGCCTGGCCGACGGTGCCCCGGGGCGAGGACTGGAAGACCGGCGTCTGCAAGCGGCTGGGCTGGGAGGACGACACCGGCTACGTGTGGGCGCAGCGCATCCTGGCCCGGGTGAAGGTCTGGACCGACCTGGAGCCGACGCTCATCGGCCGGGTCGAGGAGCTCATCGACTTCGTCACCACCGACTGAGCACGGCGCCGCCCCGGCGCTTGCGCGGCAGCCGCTGCCGAGTCATTGTGTCAATACCTTGACTCAATGACTCAGTGGAGGACGCCGTGCCGGTGGTGCCGCTGCTGCTCGTGCTCGTGCTGGCCGGGGCGGTGACGCTCGTCGCGGGCGTCGTCCGTCCGTCGCCACCCAGCCGAGAGGCCTCGGTGGCGGCCGCCCGTCGACACGCCCGTCTCGCCGCGGCGGCCGCCCTGACCCTGGGAGCCGGCGCTGCGCTGCTGCTCGCGGTCCTCGGGGTCGGGGGCGCTCCACCCGGGAGCCCGGGGGTCACCGCGCTGCTGGTGCCGATCGTCTTCGCGGTGGTGCACACCGTCGTCCTCGCCGTGGGGGAACTCACCTGGCCCCGGCCGCAGGGCGAGGTGCGCCGGGCTCGGCTGGTGCGCCGGGGTCTGCTCGATGCCGCCCCTGGCTGGCTGGTCCGGGCGGCGGCCGTCGCGACCGTTCTCACCGCCGGGGTGCTCGGTCTGGGCGCGCTGCTGGCGGACGAGACCGGCCGGCGGGTCGTCCACGCGTCGACGGCCGACGGCACGTCCTGGCCGGCGGCCGACCCCATCCTCGGCCTGCCGGGCAGCTCCGGCGTGGTCACCCACGCGTCGACGGCCGACGGCATGTCCTGGTCGACGGCCAGCCCCTTCCCCGGCCTGTTCTACGGCCGGCCCGCCGCGATCGGCCTGGTCGTGCTCGCCGTCGTCACGTTCGCCGCGCTGTGGGTCGTCGCGAGCCGGCCGGCGGTGGCCACCGAGGACGAGCGGATCGAGGCGGCCCTCCGCCGGGCCTCGGCCCATCGGGTGCTCAGGACGACCGTCGGCGGCGGTCTGGTGGTGGCCGGTGGGTTGATGGCCGTCGGCGGGATGGCGATGGCCAACGTCGGCCTGCTGCCGGTGTCCGGCCTCTCGGGCTCCCTGCCGGGGGTGCTGACCGCGCTCGCCGGCCTGGTCGTCGCCTGCGTGCGGGCCCCGGGCATCCCGGCCGACGAGCCGGCGGGCGTCTGAGTCCGTGGCCGTGGACATCGCGGTCGACGTCGGCAGCCCGACGCCGCCGTACGAGCAGATCCGGGCTCAGGTCGCCGGGTACGTGCACGCGGGGGTCCTCGGACCCGGCGACCGGCTGCCCACGATCCGGGCGCTGGCCGCCGACCTGGGAGTGGCGGCCGGGACGGTGGCGCGGGCCTACACGGAACTGGAGGAGGCCGGACTGGTGGTCAGCCGGCGACGGGTCGGCACCGTGGTCACCGGCGGCCGGGCGGCGCCCGATCCGGCGGAGGAACGGGTCCGCACCGCCGCCGGCGCCCTCGTCCGGGAGGCGCGGGCGATCGGGATGGACGGCGAGACGATCCTCGCGATCGTCCGAGCTGCGCTGAGCACTGTGCGCTGAGGCCCGCCTCCCCGCCGGAACGGGCCTGCAGCGCACAGTGCCCGGAGACGACGCCGGCCGCCGTCCCGGAAGAGGACGGCGGCCGGACGCGGGGAGCTCTCCGAGCTCAGCCCGGGATGTAGTTGAACTCGTCGGGGTTCGGGCCGTTGCGGCCGTCGGCGCGGTCCAGGCCGTCGATCTCGCGCATGTCGTCGTCGGTGAGCTCGAAGTCGAACAGGTCGAAGTTCTGCTCGACCCGGCTGCGGGTGACCGACTTCGGGAAGACGATGTCGCCCCGCTGGATGTGCCAGCGCAGCGTCGCCTGCGCCGGGCTCTTGCCGTACCGCTCACCGATCCGGATGAGGGTCGGGTCGTCGAGCACCTTGCCCTGCGCGATCGGGGCCCAGGCCTCGGTGCGGATCTCGTGGTCGGCGTTGAACGCCCGCAGGTCGTTCTGCGCGAAGTACGGGTGCACCTCGATCTGGTTCACCACCGGGCGGATCTCGGTCTCGGAGAAGAGCCGGCGCAGGTGGTGGGCGTTGAAGTTGGAGACGCCGATGGCCTTGACCCGGCCGGACCGGTAGATCTCCTCCATCGCCTTCCAGGTCTCGACGTAGTCGACGTCGATGCCCGGCAGCGGCCAGTGGATGAGGAACAGGTCCAGGTAGTCGAACCCCAGCGCCTCCATGGTGCCGTCGAACGCCTTCAGCGCGGCGTCGCGGGCGTGGAAGCCGTTGTTCAGCTTGGAGGTCACGAAGACCTCCTCGCGCGGGACGCCGGACTGGCGGACGGCCTCGCCGACCTCGGCCTCGTTGCCGTACATCTCGGCGGTGTCGATGTGCCGGTAGCCGACCTCGAGGGCGGTGCGGGTGGCCTCGACGGTGTCCTCGGGCTTGATCTGGAAGACGCCGAAGCCCAGCTGCGGGATCTCGACGCCGTTGTTCAGGGGGATGGTGGGCACGGTGGCCATGCGGGGTCCTCCTCGATGGGGTGCGGTGAGCTGGCGGCGCACGGCGGAGCGCCACGCTGCCGGCCTGCCTGCGCGCCTACCCGGCCGCTCCCGCGATTACCCGCGAGAGATCTCACCCGCCGCACCGGGAATGCTCAGCCGTTGGCGGCCAGGTGTCCGGTCAGGCTCTCGGCGAACCCCTCGGCCACCGCGAGCTGCTCGCGCAGCGCGGTCACCCGGGCGGTGGCCGCCTCGTGGAACATCCGGAGGCGGTCCAGCAGCTGCGCGCGGTCCCCCTCCCCCCGCGCCAGGTCGGCGAGCAGGGTGAGCAGCTCGTGCATCTCCTCGAGGGTGAAGCCCAGCGGCTTCATCCGCTTGATCACCTCGAAGCGGGCGACGTCGGCCTCGCTGTAGAGCCGGAAACCGCCGTCGGTGCGTGCGGTGGGGACGACGAGGCCGTTCTCCTCGTAGAACCGGATGGTGCGCAGGCTCAGCCCGGTGCGCTCGGCGACCTGCCCGATCTGGACCAGGCCGCCGCCGGCGGACGCGGTGGCCGGCGGCATCAGTGCGCCCCGGCCAGCTGGCCCGAGTGCCGCTCGTAGCGGTCCGCCGAGTGACCGGTGAGCCCGACGACCCGGACCTGCTTGCCGCGCACCTCGTACTTGTGGGTGATCGCGTCCAGCGCGGCGACGGTCGAGGCGTCCCAGACGTGCGCGTCGGTCAGGTCGATGACCACGTTCTGCGGATCGCCGGCGTAGTCGAACTGCGTGTACAGGTCGTTGCTGGAGGCGAAGAACAGCGCGCCGTGCACCTGGTAGACCCGGGTGTCGGCGTCGGCGCCCGGGACGCTGGTGACCTCGACGAGGTGGGCCACCCGGCGGGCGAAGAGCACGCAGGCGACGAGCACGCCGGCGGCCACCCCGATGGCCAGGTTGTGCGTGATCAGCGTGCCGGCGACGGTCGTGAGCATCACCGCGGTCTCGCTGAGCGGCATCCGGTGGATGGTGCGCAGGCTGTGCCAGTCGAAGGTGGCGATCGACACGAAGACCATCACCGCGACCAGCGCGGCCATCGGGATGATCGCGACGACGTCGCCGAGCGCCACCACGAGCACCAGCAGCAGGGCACCGGCCAGGAAGGTCGACAGCCGCGTGCGGGCGCCGGACTTCACGTTGATCATGGTCTGGCCGATCATCGCGCAGCCGCCCATGCCACCGAAGAGGCCCGAGGCGATGTTCGCGGTGCCCTGGCCCCAGGACTCGCGGCTCTTGCTCGAACCCGTGTCGGTGATGTCGTCGACCAGCTTGGCCGTCATCAGCGACTCCATCAGCCCGACGAAGGCGACCCCCAGGGCGAAGGGCGTGATGACGGCCAGCGTCTCGAGGGTGAACGGAACGGCCGGGATGCCGAAGAAGGGCAGGCTGTCGGGCAGGGCGCCCTCGTCCCCGACGGTGGGGACGTCCCACCCGGCGGCGACGACCGCGCCGGTCACCAGGACGATCGCCACCAGGGGCGCCGGCACGGCCGTGGTGAGCCGCGGCAGCCCGAAGATGATCAGCAGGCCGACGGCCGCCAGCGGGTAGACCAGCCAGGGGACGTCGACCAGGTGCGTCAGCTGCGCGGTGAAGATCAGGATGGCCAGCGCGTTGACGAAGCCGACCATGACGCTGCGCGGGATGAACCGCATCAGCCGAGCGAACCCGATCAGGCCGAGCACGACCTGGAACACGCCACCGAGGACGACGGCGGCGAACAGGTACTCGACGCCGTACTCCAGGGCCAGCGGCGCCACCACCAGCGCGATCGCGCCGGTCGCGGCGGTGATCATCGCCGGGCGGCCACCGGTGAACGCGATGACCACCGCCATCACGAACGACGAGTAGAGACCCACCCGCGGGTCGACCCCGGCGAGGATGGAGAAGCTGATCGCCTCGGGGATGAGCGCCAGGGCGACGACGAGGCCGGCCAGGATCTCGGTGCGGGCGACCGTGGGACTGAGCCAGGCGGGGCGGGTCAGCCGTGGCGTGGGCAGGGCGGTGGGCACGCAGTGACTCCAGGGGGTTTCCGGCGCAGGGCGGACAGCCCGCGCGAACTGCGCACCACCTTGCCCGACAAAACTCCCCTGACGTAAGGGTCAGGTGATGAGGTCTGGGTCACGCCCGGCCGTTGCCTCCGCCACGACAGGGGCGTCCGGACGGCGGAGCACCAGCCACCCGGCGACGCCGACCAGGCCGGCCAACGCCGCGCCGAGGGCGGGGACGGCGAACGCGCCCTCGGCACCCCAGGCGTCCACGGCGGCACCGGCCAGCGCGGAACCCGCGGTGACGCCGACGGTCAGCCCGGTGGAGGTCCAGGTCAGCCCCTCGGTGAGCGCTGCCCGGGGCACCCGCGACTCGACCAGCGACATGCCGGCCACCAGCACCGGCGCGATGGTCAGCCCGGCGAGGAAGGCCAGGCCGACCAGCATCGGCAGCGAGTCGACCAGGTACAGCGTCTGCGCCGCGACGGCGAACAGCAGCGCGCAGGCCAGGAACCGGCTGACCAGGGTGCCGGGCAGCCGGAGCACGCCGTAGGCGAGCCCGGCGACCAGGCTGCCCGCGGCGTAGGTGGACAGCGCGATGCCGGCCGCGGCCGGGTGCCCCTCCGCGTCGGCGAACCCGACGACCACCACGTCGATCGCGCCGAACACGCTGCCCATCGCCAGGTAGGTGACCGCGATCGCCACCAGGCCGGCCGTGAGAACCCGCACCCGGGGCCGCGGCTGACCGGCGACCCGGCGCTCCACCGGCGGCGCGCTGGCCTCCAGCCGGGAGAGCACCAGCCCGCCGACGACGCCGAGCAGCAGCCCGGTCAGGAAACCGGCGGGCGGGGACACCGCGGCCGCGAGCACGGTGACCAGCGGCGGCGCGGCCACGAACACCACCTCGTCGGCGACGGACTCGAAGGCGAAGGCCGTCTGCCGCTGCGCGGGGTCCGGCAGCGCGTGCGCCCAGCGGCTGCGCACCACCGACCCGACGTTGGAGCCGCTGGCCCCGCAGACGGCGGCCAGGGCGAACCAGGCCCAGCGGGGCCCGTCGGCCACGACCACCGCGACGAAGGCCAGGCCGGTGACCAGGTAGAGCAGCGCCGTCCAGCGCAGCACCGGGCTCTGCCCGATCCGGTCCATCAGCCGCGCCCACTGCGGGCTGGCGATCGCGAAGGACAGCGACAGCGTGCCGGCGACCGCGCCGGCCAGGGCGTAGCTGCCGGTCTCCCCGGCGACGAGCAGCACCGATCCCAGCCCGACGGTCGCCATCGGCACCCGGGCGAACCAGCCGGCCAGGGAGAAGGCCCGGGCGCCGGGCACGGTGAACAGCTGGGCGTAGGGGGAGAAGACGGTGCGGGGGGACACGGTTCTCGTTCTCGCGCTCTCTGGCCACAGGCGAGTGCGGGGGTGCCCGCCGGACCCTCGGGTGGCGGTGCCGAACGTAGCAGCGCGCCCCCGGTGCGCGTGCGCCACTACATTGGGTCAGGTGACGACCTCCAGCCCCCTGCCCGACCCGCGGGTGCGCCCGCAGGTCACCCCGGGCACCGGCGGCCTGGTCGACCGGCACGGCCGGGTCGCCACCGACCTGCGGGTGTCGCTCACCGACCGCTGCAACCTGCGCTGCACGTACTGCATGCCGCCGGAGGGGCTGCAGTGGCTGCCGAAGATGGAGCAGCTCACCGACGACGAGGTGGTCCGGCTGGTCCGGATCGGCGTCGAGCTGCTGGGCGTGCGCGAGGTGCGGTTCACCGGCGGCGAGCCGCTGCTGCGCCCGGGGCTGCCCGGCATCGTGGCGGCCAGCACCGCGCTGCGCCCCCGGCCGGAGGTCTCGCTCACCACCAACGCGATCGGGCTGTCCCGGATGGCGCCGGCGCTGGCCGCGGCCGGGCTGGACCGGATCAACGTCAGCCTCGACACCCTGGACCGCGACCGGTTCAAGCAGCTGACGTACCGCGACCGGCTCGACGACGTGCTGGCCGGCCTGCGGGCCGCGCGGGACGCCGGCCTCACCCCGGTGAAGGTCAACGCCGTCCTGCTGCACGGGATCAACGACGTCGACGCCGTCCCGCTGCTCGACTTCTGCCTGGAGCAGGGCTACGAGCTGCGGTTCATCGAGCAGATGCCGCTGGACGCCCACCACGCCTGGACCCGCGGCCGGATGGTCACCGGCGAGGACATCCTCGAACGGCTCTCGGCCGCGCACACGCTCACCCCGGCCGAGGAGGACCGCGGCTCCGCCCCCGCCGAACGCTGGCTGGTCGACGGCGGGCCGGCCACGGTGGGCGTGATCGCCTCGGTCACCCGGTCCTTCTGCGGCGCCTGCGACCGCACCCGGGTCACCGCCGACGGCCAGGTGCGCAACTGCCTGTTCGCCCGTGAGGAGTCCGACCTGCGCGGCCCGATGCGCGAGGGCGCCACCGACGCCGAGCTGGCCGACCGCTGGCGGATCGCCACCCTGGGCAAACTGCCCGGCCACGGCATCGACGACCCGTCGTTCCTGCAGCCCTCGCGGCCGATGTCCGCGATCGGGGGCTGAGGCATGAGCATCACCGTGCGGTACTTCGCCGGTGCCCGCGCCGCCGCGGGCGTGGACACCGAGTCGCGGGAGGCGGCCAGCCTCGAGGAGCTGGTCGGGCAGATCGTCGACGCCCACGGCGAGCGGCTGGAGCGGGTGCTCACCGCCTGCTCGTTCCTGGTCGACGGAACGCAGACCCGGGACCGGTCGTTGGTGCTGGCGCCCGGT
This sequence comes from Modestobacter sp. SYSU DS0657, assembly GCF_054050925.1. Lineage (NCBI taxonomy): Bacteria > Bacillati > Actinomycetota > Actinomycetes > Geodermatophilales > Geodermatophilaceae > Modestobacter > Modestobacter sp. SYSU DS0657. The sequence continues at coordinate 62,447 of NZ_JBJHAG010000019.1, forward strand.
GCGGTGGTGGACGTCCTGCCGCCCTTTGCAGGAGGTTGATGGCATGAGCGTGTGGGACAAGGCCAAGGCCAAGGTCGAGCAGGCCGTGGGTCACGCCGAGGAGGTCTGGGGCCAGTCGCACGGCGACGTGGCCGCCGCCCTCGACGGCGAGGCGCGCCGGCTGGAGGGCGAGGCCGAGGAGGAGCAGGCCGAGCAGGAGGGCGCCGAGCGGCACCGCCCGGACGACGACGGGCTGGCCGGCGCCGGAAGCCGCTGACCTCGGCGGTCAGCGGCTTCCGGGCCCCCCGCCGAGGCGGATCGCCACCACGGCGACGTCGTCCTCCGGCCGGCCGTGCACCAGCCGGTCCAGCAGCTCGTCGCACAGCTGATCCAGCGGCAGGCCGGCGAGCTCGACCGCGATCCGCCGCAGCCGGGCCATCCCCTCGTCTAGGTCGCCGCCGCGGCGCTCGATGAGCCCGTCGGTGTACAGCAGCACCGTCGTCCCGCAGTCGAGGGTGACCACCGACTCCGTGCGCTCGGCGGTGGCGTCGACCCCGAGCATGAGGTCGCCGCGCCAGTCGGCGAGCGCGGCGAGGGTGCCGTCGGGGTGGATCACCAGCGGCGGCAGGTGCCCGGCGTTGCTCCAGCGCATCCGGGTGAGCCCACGGTCGGCCTCCGCCGGCGTCTGCTCGAAGCGGGCCACCGCGGCGGTGGCGTAGGTGTCCACGTGCAGCTGGGCCATCGCGGCGTCCAGGCCGCGGAGCACCTCCCCCGGGCCGGCGTCGCTGTAGGTGGCGACGCCGCGCAGCAGCGCCCGCAGCTGGCCCATCGCCGCGGCGGCGGCGGTGTCGTGACCGACGACGTCGCCGATGACCAGCATCGTCGCCCCGGACGGCTGGGTGAACGCGTCGTACCAGTCGCCGCCGACCCGCGCGGCCTCCGCGGCAGGGGTGTACCGGACCACCACCTCGGCCTGGTCGTCCTCGTAGCCGCCGGTGAGCAGGCTGCGCTGCAGCGCCTCGGCGAGCTGGCGCTGCTGGTCGAACAACCGGGCGTTGTCCAGCGCCAGGCCGACCCGGTCGGCGACCTCGCGCGCGGTCGCCACCTCCGGCGGCCCCACGGCGCGCCCGCTCCCCGAGTAGAGGGTGAGCGCGCCCACCGTCCGGCCCCGCGCCCGGACCGGCAGGGTGACCAGGGTCGTGGCCCCCAGCTGGGCGAAGACCTCCAGCGACTCCCCGGCCGGCAGCAACGACCGGCCCACCCGGGTCACGGCCGTCTCCCCGCCCAACGCCCGTGCGACCGGGCTGTCCGCCGGCATGGACGCCAGCCGCAGCTCCACGTACCGCTCCACGAGCGGCTGCAGGGCGGGGTCCGGGTGCCACCAGCCGACGTCCCGGGGGCGCCCCTCCTCGTCCAGCACGGTGAGCACGCACCAGTCGGCCAGCGCCGGCACGATCAGCCGGGGGATCCGCACGGCCGCGGTGCCGAGGTCGAGCGTGCCGGCCAGCTCGGCGCTGATCCGGGCCAGCACCGCCAGCCGCTCCTGCACCAGGCGCCGCTCGGTCACGTCGGTGAAGTACATCGCCAGACCCCGCTCGGAGGGCACCGCCCGCACCTCGATCCAGCGGTCCAGCGGTCCGGGGTAGTACCCCTCCACCACCGCCGGGATCCCGGTGTCCATGCACTCGCGGTAGACGCGACCGAACTCGTTGTCGGCGTTGGCCGGGAACGCCGTCCAGAAGTCCTGGCCGAGCAGCTCCTCCCGGGACCGCCTGACCACGGCCTCCCCGGTCGCGTTGAGGTACGTGATCCGCCACTCGGTGTCGACCGACAGGTAGCCCATGGGCATCGCCTCAAGCACGCGGGCGTCGCCCTCGTGGCCTGCCATCGGCTGCACCTCCCCCGGTGACCGCTCTGCGGCCGGGGCGGCGGAGCTGCCCGCCCGGTTCGGGGACGAGCAGTCCTGTTATGCCATGACGGTTCGATGACGGGCAAGCAGCCGCACCACAGCGGCCCCACCGGTCACGGGCAGGCGACCCACTCCTCCTCGCCGTCGGTGAACACCTGGCGCTTCCAGATCGGCAGCCGGGCCTTCACCTCGTCGACCAGCTCCGCGCAGGCGGCGAACGCCTGCCCGCGGTGCGCGGCGCTCACCGCGCACGCCAGCGCGACGTCGCCGATGCCCAGCAGGCCGACCCGGTGGGAGACGGCGACGGAGCAGACCTCCGGCCGCGCGGCGAACTCGGCGGCGATCTCGGCGATCAGCTCCGGGGCCGTGGGGTGGCCGACGTACTCCAGCTCGGTGACCGAGCGGCCGCCGTCGTGGTCGCGGACCACGCCGACGAAGGAGACCACCGCACCGGCCGCCTTGTCAGCGACGGCCTCCTCGTGCTCGGCGACCGAGAGCGGCTCGTCGGTGACCCGGGCCAGCAGCGTGCTCACGGCGGCGACGGTACCCGCGGGTCACGGCGCCGGGGGCACGTCCAGGTCGGTGGGGTCGGCCAGACCGGTGCAGTCGACCTCGGCGACGTCGCGGCCGGCCAGGTAGCCGCGCGCGCCCTCGTCGCCGGTCGCGGTCTCCGCGACGCCGGCCCAGTGCTCGCGGCCGAGCAGCACCGGATGGCTGCGGACGCTGTCGTAGGTGGCCACCGCCAGGGCATCGGGGGCGGCGTGCGCGGCGACCCGGGCCAGCGCCTCCGGCGTCATCCCGGGCATGTCGACCAGCTGCACCAGGACGGCGTCGACGCGGCCCGGCCAGCCGCGCAGCCCGTCCAGGCCGGTGCGCAGGCTGGAGGCCATGCCGGTCGCCCAGTCGCGGTTGGCCAGCACGGTGGCGCCGGAGAGGTCCGCGCGCTGCCACACCTCCACGGCGGAGGCGCCGAGGACGACGAGCACCGGGTCGCACACCGCCGTCGCCGTCCGCACCGCCCGCTCGACCAGCAGGCTGCCCCGGTACTCGACCAGGGCCTTCGGCATGCCGTACCGCCGGCCGCCCCCGGCGGCCAGCACCAGCCCGGCGACGGGCGCATCGGACGTCATCCGCCCACTCTCTCAGCGGGGGTGCACGGTGATCTCGCTGGCCTTCACCGCGGCCCACACCCGGGCGCCGGGGGCCAGGGCGAGCTCGGCGAAGGACGCCGCGGTGACGTCGGCGGTCAGCGGCACCTCCCCGGCCAGGTCGCAGCGCACCACCGAGCCGTGCGGCGTGGCGGCGACCAGCTCCACCGGCCACACGTTGCGCGGGCTCCCACCGGGCCGCTCCAGGTGCAGCGCCACCGACTCCGGCCGGACGGCGGCGAAGACCGGGCCGTGCGCCGGCTCCGCGATCGACACGGTGCCGCCGCCGTCGAGCGCGACCGACGTCCCCGCGGCGACCCCGGGCAGCAGGACCAGCCCGACCAGCCGGGCGACGTAGTCGGTGCGCGGGCGCCGGGCCACCTCCGCCGGCGTGCCGGTCTGCACGACCCGCCCGTCCTCGACCACCAGCACCCGCCCGGCCAGCGCCATCGCGTCCACCGGGTCGTGCGTGACCAGCACCGCACTGCCGGCGTAGTCGGCCAGGTGGCGGTGCAGCTCGGTCCGGACGGCGAGCCGGGTCCGCGCGTCCAGCGCCGACAGCGGCTCGTCGAGCAGCAGCACCCGCGGGTCGCCGACCAGCGCCCGGGCGAGCGCGACCCGCTGCCCCTGCCCCCCGGACAGCTCCCCGGGGCGGCGGGCGCCGAGATCGGCGAGCCCGACCCGGTCCAGCCACGCCGCAGCCGCGGCGCGGGCGTCGGCGCGGCGAGCCCCGCGGGAGCGCGGGCCGAAGGCGACGTTCTCGGTGACCGTCAGGTGCGGGAACAGCAGGGAGTCCTGGAAGACCATGCCCAGCGACCGGCGGTACGGGGGGAGGTGCACGCCGGGGGCGTCCCAGACCTCGTCACCGACCCGGACCCGGCCACCGTCCGGGCGCAGCAGCCCGGCCAGGACCCGCAAGACGGTGGACTTGCCGGCCCCGTTCGGCCCGAGCACCGCGAGCACCTCGCCCTCGGCGACGGACACCTCGACGTCGAGGGTGAACCCGCCGCGGTCGACGACCACGTGCGCATCCAGGGTCATCCGGCCGCCCGCCCCAGCCAGCGGTCGCGGAGCAGCAGCAGGGTGGCCAGCGAGACGCCGAGCAGCACCAGGGACAGGGCGATCGCCGCCTCCGGGTCCGACTGCAGCGCCAGGTACACCGCCAGCGGCATCGTCTGCGTCGTCCCGGGGAAGTTGCCGGCGAAGGTGATGGTCGCACCGAACTCGCCCAGCGCCCGCGCCCAGCACAGCACCGCGCCCGCGGCGATCCCCGGGGCGACCAGCGGCAGCGTCACCCGGCGGAACGTCGTCCACCGGTCGGCGCCGAGGGTGGCCGCGGCGTCCTCGAACCGGGCGTCGGCGGCCCGCAGCGCCCCCTCCACGCTGATCACCAGGAACGGCATCGCCACGAACGTCTCGGCGAGGACCACGGCGGTCGTGCTGAACGGGACGGTGATGCCCCACGACTCGTACAGCCAGCCGCCCACCAGGCCCTGCCGGCCGAGCACCAGGAACAGCGCGACCCCGCCGACCACCGGGGGCAGCACCAGCGGCACGGTCACCAGCGCCCGCAGCACGCTGCGCCCGCGCGCCCGGGAGCGGGCCAGCACCCAGGCGAGCGGGACGCCGAGCAGCAGCGACAGACCGGTGGCCAGGGTCGCCGAGACCAGCGACAACCGCAGCGCCGAGCCGACCGCCGGCTCCGCGAGCAGGCTGGGCAGCTGCGACCAGGGAGCGCGCAGCACCAGGCCGAGCAGCGGCAGCACCAGGAAGACGACAGCGAGCACCGCCGGCACCAGCAGTGGTGCCGGCGCCCCGGCCTGCCGCCCGGGGCGCGACCTCACGGCGCGGTGCTCACGGGGTGCGGAAGCCGGCGTCGGCGAGAGCCTGCTGCCCGGCGGTCCCGAGCACGAGGTCGACGAACGACCGTGCGGCCGCCGGGTTCGGTGCGCCGGTCAGCACGGCGACCGGGTAGGCGTTGACCTGCTCCTCGGCCGCCGGGACCGGGATGCCCGCGACCCGGTCACCGGCGGCCCGCACGTCCGTGGCGTAGACCAGCGCGGCGTCGACCTCGCCCAGCTGCACCTTGGTCAGCGCGGCCCGCACGTCCTCCTCCTCGGTGTCCGGCCGGGCGGTGACGCCCGCGGCGGCGAAGAGCGCCCGGGCCGCGGCACCGCACGGGACGGCGGGGGCGCAGACCGCGAGGGTGCGGTCCTCGTCGGCGAAGTCGGCGAGGCCGGTGACCCCGCCCGGGTTGCCGGCCGGGACGGCGATCTCCAGGACGTTGCCGGCGAAGACGACCGGGTCCTCGGCCAGGCCGCCGTCGGAGACCACCGCCATCCGCGATCCGTCGGCCGACGCGAACACGTCCGCGGGCGCGCCCTGGGTGATCTGGGTGGCCAGCGTCGCGCTGCCGGCGAAGGTGAACTGCACGGTCAGGCCCGGGCGCTGCGCCTCCAGCTCGGCGCCCAGGTCGGTGAAGACGTCGGTGAGCGAGGCGGCGGCGAAGACGGTGAGCGTGCTGCCCCCGTCGCCCGCCGGCGCCCCGCAGCCGGCGAGCAGCAGCGCCGCGACGCCGCCGGCGACCAGCTGCTTCACGGCACGTCCACGCTGACCTGGGTGGCCTTGACGGTGGCGACGGCGCGGGCGCCGACGTCCAGGCCGAGCTCGTCGGCGGCCTCCCGGCTCATCAGCGACACCAGCCGGAAGGGGCCGGCCTGGATCTCGACCTGGGCCATCACCCCGTCGCGCAGCACCCGGGTGACGATCCCGGCCATCCGGTTGCGCGCAGACGAGGACCGGGTGACCCCCGGCGGCGGCGCCTCGTGCAGCTCGGCGGCCACCCGGGCGAGATCGGCGCCGTCGACCCGGGCGGGGCCGGCGTCGCGGGAGGCGGCGAGCCGGTCGGCCTCGATCCAGCGCCGCACGGTGTCGTCGCTCACGCCGAGGAGCGCGGCAGCCTCGGCGATCCGATAGGTGGCAGGCACCGGCGCACCGTAACCACCGCAGCTGCGGACCTACAAGCGGCCGTCATCCGCAGGTGCGGCGAGGAGGCTCAGGCGAGGGCGCGGCGGCGGAGCAGCACCGGGTGCCGGCCGCGGACCGGCCGCTCCTCGCCCCGGGCCGGGCGCAGCGAGGCCAGCGACCAGACGCCCACGCGGACCAGCGCCTCGCGGATGATCCGGCCGCTCATCTTGCTCTGCCCGAACTCGCGGTCGGCGAAGACGATCGGCACCTCGGCCAGCCGCAGGCCCCGGGACCACACCTGCCGGGCCATGTCGATCTGGAAGCAGTACCCCTGCGACTGGACCGACCCCAGGTCCAGCTGCTCCAGCGCCTGCCGCCGGAAGGCGCGGAAGCCGCCGGTCGCATCGCCCAGCGGCAGGCCGAGGGCGACCTGGACGTAGCGGTTCGCGGCCCGGCTGAGCAGCTCGCGGTGCCGCGGCCAGTCCTGCACCCGACCGCCGGGCACCCAGCGCGAGCCGAGCACGGCGTCGGCGGTGGCGAGCCGGTCCAGCAGCCGCGGCAGGTCCTCGGCGCGGTGCGACCCGTCGGCGTCCATCTGCGCGATCACCGCGTAGCCCTGGTCCAGCGCCCAGCGGAAACCCTGGACGTAGGCCGGGCCGAGGCCGGCCTTGCCGGGGCGGTGCACCACGTGCACCCGGGGGTCGGCGGCGGCGATCCGGTCGGCCAGGGCGCCGGTGCCGTCCGGGCTGTTGTCGTCGATGACCAGGACGTGCGCGTTCGGGACCGCCTGCAGGACGGCGGACAGCGTCCGGGGCAGGCTCTCGCGCTCCTGGTACGTGGGGATGCAGACGCACACGTCTCGAGGGGTCACCGTCCAGGCCATTGCCGTCACCCGGCTGCTGGACACCTGGACGAGGACACGATCGTGCAACGAATTCGAGACCAGCCGAGATCGGATCGTTACCGGCCCGCGTGGGTACGCGCCCGGAGGTGCGGTCATGGGACGGAGGACCGTTTCACCCGATCCCAGGAGCACCCCATGAACCGCATGACCCGCGGCATCGCCGCCGCTTCCTTCTCCGGCCTGATCGTCTTCGGCCTCGGCGCCTGCGGCTCCGAGGAGGAGGGCACCGTCGAGGTCACCGAGACCGAGCAGGTCACGGAGACCGAGGAGCAGTCGACCGAGGTCACCGAGACCCTCGAGCCCACCGAGACCGAGGTCAGCACCGAGACCGAGGCCGTGGAGACCGAGACCGAGGTCAACACCGAGACCGAGACGGAGTTCAGCACCGAGACCGAGGGCTGATGCGTTGAGCACAGTCGCTCCCGACGTGGAGCACCGAGCAGCGGGCGGTGCCTTCCGGCGCCGCCCGCTGTGGGTCCGGGTGCTCCCGCTCGCCCTGCTCCTGCTGGCCGCCGCCGTACGGCTTTGGGCGCTGGGCGACCCCGGACGGCTCTACTTCGACGAGAAGTACTACGTGCAGGACGCCGTGGACTACCTCAACCGCGGCGTCGAGGAGGGCCGGCCGGTCCACCCCCCGGTGGGCAAGTGGGTCATCGCCCTGGGCATCGAGCTCTTCGGCAGCGCCACGCCCACCGGCTGGCGGATCGGGGTGGCCGTCGCCGGCTCGCTGACGGTCCTCCTCACGTACGTCTGCGGCCTGCGGCTGTTCCGGCGCCCCGCCCCCGCCGCCCTGGCCGCCCTGCTGGTCTGCCTGGACGGGCTCGCCGTCACGACCAGCCGGATCGGCATGCTCGACGCCACCCTCGGGCTGTTCGTCGTCGCCGCGTTCTGGCTGGTGCTGATCGACCGGGACGCCCGCCGGGCCGCCCGCGGCCCCGGCGAGCCGCTGCGCCGGTCGCTGCTGGGCTCCCGGTACCGGTGGCTGGCCGGCGTGGCGCTGGGGCTGGCCATCGCCACCAAGTGGTCCGGGCTGCTCGCCGTCGCCGCCGCGGGCCTGCTGGTGCTGGGCACCGAGCTGGCCGGACGGAGCGAGGGCCTGCCCCGGGCGGCCCGTCGCGGCATGGCCGTGGCCGCCGGTGGCGTGCTGAGCCTGCTGCTGGTGCCCGCCGCGGTCTACCTGACCAGCTACGCCGGCTTCTTCACCCACTACTCCGACAGCCGCGCCGCCGAGGTCGCCTGCGCCGCCGGCGACTGCGGCACGTCGGCGGGTGACCGGCTGGAGACCTGGGCCGAGGACCAGGCCGGCGTGGTCGCTTACCACGGGAGGCTGGAAGCCACCCATCCGTACCGCTCCAGCCCGCTGGGCTGGCCCTGGCTGCAGCGCCCGGTCCTGACCTACGCCGCGGAGTGCGCCGCCACCGCGGACCCGGACGACTGCGCCGTCCCCCCGGGCACCAAGGCCCGCATCGTGCAGCTGGGCAGCCCCGCGCTGTGGTGGCCGGCGCTGCTGGCCTACCCGGTGCTGCTGTGGCGCGCCGTCGCCCGCCGGGACGGGATCGCCGCCAGCATCCTCGTGCCGCTGCTGCTGCTGTGGGCCCCGTGGCTCGCCGCAGGCAAGCCCGGCTACTTCTTCTACCTGGTGCCGGCGGTGCCGTTCATCGCCTTCGCGCTGGTCCGCGCGGTCCAGGTCGGGCCGCGCCCTCGGCTGGTCGGCGCCGGGGTCGCCGTCCTGACGGTCGCGGCTTTCGCGTTCTTCGCCCCGATCTGGCTGGGGCTCCCGACGCACCCCGAACTGCTGGACCTGCGGTACTGGCTGCCCACCTGGCGGTGACCGGGGCCGCACCGGTGCGTCGTTTGCCGATCTCGGGGGTCGGGCAGATGGCGCCGGTGACGAGCACCCAGCAGGACAACCCCGTCGGCGGCTCCGCGTCGGCGCGCACCCGGCGCATCCGGGAGACCGCTCGCGAGATGCTCGGGTTCGAGGACTTCCGCCCCGGCCAGGAGGAGGCGATGAAGGCCGTCGCCGCCGGCCGGGACACCCTGGCGGTGCTGCCCAGCGGCGCCGGGAAGTCGGCGGTCTACACGGTGCTGGGCACGCTCCTGGAGGGGCCGGTGCTGATCGTCTCGCCGCTGATCGCGCTGCAGCGGGACCAGGTGCAGCGGCTGGCGGAGCTCGGCGAGAAGGCCGTCGGCCAGGCCGCCGTGCTCAACTCCAGCCTCTCCGGCGGCGACCAGCAGGCGGTGCTCGACGGACTCCGTGACGGAACGGTCCACTTCTGCTTCCTCGCGCCCGAGCAGCTGGCCAAGCCCGAGGTCGTGGACGCGATCCGCGAGGCCGGGCCCGCGCTGTTCGTCGTCGACGAGGCGCACTGCGTCTCGGCGTGGGGGCACGACTTCCGCCCCGACTACCTGCGCCTGGGTGGCGTGGTCGAGCAGCTCGGCCACCCGACCGTGCTGGCGCTGACCGCCACCGCCGCGCCGCCGGTGCGCGCGGAGATCCTCGAGCGGCTGGAGATGCACGACCCGGAGGTCGTCGTCGCCGGCTTCGACCGGCCGGAGATCCGGCTGGAGGTCGAGCAGCACGCCGACGCGCACGGCAAGCAGGCCGCCGTGCTCGACCGGGTCACCGAGCTGACCGGGCGCGGCACCGGGATCCTCTACAGCGCCACCCGCCGCGGCACCGAGGAGTTCGCGCACGCGCTCACCGAACGCGGGCTGCGGGCGCAGGCCTACCACGCGGGGCTGAAGAAGAGCGACCGCGAGGAGGTGCAGCGGGCCTTCATGGCCGACGAGCTGGACGTCGTCGTCGCCACCACCGCCTTCGGCATGGGCATCGACAAGCCCGAGACCCGGTTCGTGGTGCACGCCGAGCCGGCGGACTCGATCGACAGCTACTACCAGGAGATCGGCCGGGCCGGCCGCGACGGCGAGCCGGCCACCGCCGTGCTGGTCTACCGGCAGGAGGACCTCGGCATCCGCAAGTTCTTCGCCGCCGGCGCCCCGGCCGAGGAGGAGCTGCAGCAGGTCGCCGGGCTGGTCCGGGCCGGCGTCGAGGCCGGCATGGACGGCGTGGACGTGAAGGAGCTGCGCGAGGAGACCGGCCGGCCCGCGACGCCGCTGGTGCGCGACCTCAACCTGCTGGAGCAGGCCGGCGCCGTCGTGCTGGACGACGAGGGGACGGCGTCCCCCGCCCCCGACGCGCCGGCACCCGGAGAGGCCGCGGCAGCCGCCCGCGAGCTGGCCGAGCACCACATCCGGGTCGACGAGAGCCGGATCGAGATGATGCGCGGCTACGCCGAGACCACCGGCTGCCGGCGCCAGTTCCTGCTCGGTTACTTCGGGGAGCAGCTCGACGAGCCGTGCGGCAACTGCGACAACTGCAGCGCGGGGCTGTCCACCGAGCAGCACACCGCCGACGCCGACCACCCCTTCCCGGTCGACCTGGCCGTGGAGCACACCGAGTGGGGCCCGGGCGTCGTCATGCGCCACGAGGACGACCGGGTGGTCGTGCTCTTCGAGGCGGTCGGCTACAAGACCCTCGCGCTCCAGGCCGTCGTCGACAACCGGCTGCTGACCGCCCGCACGGGCCGCTGACCCCGGCAGCCGACGCCGCGATCAGCTCCTCGGCGGGCTGAGCTCCAGCCGCCACCGGCACTGGTCGGCCACCCAGCGGTCGTGGGTGATCACGATGACCGGGACGCTCTCCGCGGCCCTGCGCAGGGCGGCCACGACGTCCCGCGTCGTGGCCTCGTCGAGGTTGGCGGTGGGCTCGTCCGCGACGACCAGTGCCACGTCCCGCGCCAGCATCCGCGCGATGGCCACCCGCTGCTGCTGTCCGCCGGACAGCTCGGCGATCCGGCGGTCCCGCATCTCCGCCAGGCCCATGGCCTCCAGGGCGCGCTGGGCGCGGGGCACCCGCTGTTCCTCGTCGATCTCCGCATCGCCCATGTCCAGCAGCAACATCTCCCACGGCGTGTAGTCCGGCAGCAGCCCGTAGTCCTGGGGGATGTAGCCGATCCGCCGCCGGTGGAGCTGCCGCTCGTCGTCCTGCCGCCCCTGCGCCAGGACCGACCACTCCTGCCCGAGGACCTTGACCGACCCCTCGTACGGCGCCTGCTCCTGCCCGCCGATCAGCGCGCCGAACGTGGACTTGCCCGCACCGCTCTGCCCGACCACGGCCACCAGTCCGGGACCCGTCACGTCGAACTCGTCGATCGAGAGCACCGTCGGCCCGTCCGGGAAGGAGAAGCGCAGTCCCCGGACCTCGACGACCTTCTCCGCCAACGCGCCACTCTCCGTCACTGTTGGGCCTGCACGCTCTTGGGGGACTGGCCCGCGGCCACCCAGGCCGGGACCGTGGTCGCAGCGCCGGCCAGCAGGATGGTGACCGGGAAGGCCGCCAGCAGGGACACGGCCGTGAACGAGACCGGCAGGACGGTGAACTCGCGGACGGCGAGCCCGCCCACGATCCCGGCGGCCTCCCCCACCATCGCCCCACCGAGGACCGGGGGCGCCATCTCCCGGAGGAAGTCGCGCACCAGCCGGCTGCGGAAGACCCCGCTCTGCCGGCGGATGCCGATCTCACGCTTCCGCGACTGCATGAGCACCCAGCCCACGGTCGCCGTCGCCGCAGCCGTCTGGACGACCATGGCCAGGGTCACCGCGACCGTCAGCTCGCGGAGGATCGACTCGATCAGGTCGACGTCGACCACGCCGGCCGCGCGCACCTCGGGGGTGCCCAGGTCGCCGCTGATCCGGTCCGACACCCCGTAGGAGAGCGACATGAGCAGGACGGAGAACCCGACACCCATCGCGACGGAGGCCCCGGATACCACGCGCCACGGGCCACTGCGCGGTGTGCGACCGCCCGAACGCATGCGTGCCCCTTCCGTTGGGCCGACTGGGCGCAGAACGTACCGGCCGACTGCTGCACAAGATCACACCGGGTGACACGGGGTCACCCGCACGCGTGGGTGACCCGGACGCCTTTCGGCGTGCGCGTTCCCCGCCGTGGCTTGATCATGAGCGAGGACCGGGCGGATCGCGCCCGGCCGGGAGGAGCGCGCGCGTGAAGGTCCTGGGCATCAACGCCATCTACCACGACCCGGCGGCGGCGCTGGTCGTCGACGGGAAGGTCGTGGCCGCGGCCGAGGAGGAGCGGTTCAGCCGGCGCAAGCACGGCAAGCGCCCGCTGCCGTGGAGCGCCTGGGAGCTGCCCGAGCTGTCCGCCGCCTGGTGCCTGAAGGAGGCCGGGATCCGGCCCGAGGAGCTCGACGCGGTCGCCTACTCCTTCGACCCGGCGCTCATGGGCACCCCGGAGGAGTCGGGGCTGTTCGACGACGGCGACGTCATGCGCAAGAAGTACGCCGAGATGGCCCCGGACTTCCTGGCCCACGCGCTGCCCGGCCTGGACCCGGCGAAGGTCCGGTTCGTCAAGCACCACGTCGCCCACGCCGCGTCGGCCGGCCTGGCCGCCCCCGGTCGCGAGGGCCGGCGCGACAACGCCGTCCTCGTGCTCGACGGTCGTGGTGAGGCGCACAGCCACCTGGCCGGCCGCTACGTCGACGGGCAGCTGGAGGTGCTCGCCGGCCAGGCGCTGCCGCACTCCCTCGGCCTGATGTACGAGGACCTCACCGACCACCTGGGCTTCCTGCGCAGCTCCGACGAGTTCAAGGTCATGGCGATGGCCTCCTACGGCAAGCCGCGCTTCCTCGGCGACCTGACCGAGCTCATCCGGGCCACCGACGACGGCGGCTTCCGCACCGAGAAGATCGACTTCACCGAGTTCGCCCCCCGCCTGGGCAAGGGCGACCAGTGGACCTCCGACCACGCCGACCTCGCCGCCAGCGTGCAGACCCGGCTGGAGGAGGTGCTGGTCGACCTGGCCACCTGGGTGCACGAGCAGACCGGGGAGAAGACCCTCACCCTGGCCGGCGGCACCGCGCTCAACTGCGTCGCCAACACCCGGATCCTGGCCGAGAGCCCGTTCGAGCAGGTCTGGGTGCAGCCGGCCGCCGGCGACGCCGGTACCGCGCTGGGCGCCGCCCTGCACGTCGCCCGCGAGCTCGGTGAGGAGACCCAGCCGATGCCCGGCGCGGCGCTGGGCCGCGGCTGGAGCGACGACGAGATCGAGAAGGTGCTCGCAACCGCGGCGATCGACTACGAGCGCCCCGACGACGTCGCCGAGGCCGTGGCCGAGGTCCTCGCCGACAACGGCATCGTCGCCTGGTTCCAGGGCCGCAGCGAGTACGGCCCGCGCGCGCTGGGCCACCGCTCGTTGCTGGCCCACCCCGGCTTCGAGGCCAACCTCGAGCGGATGAACGACGTCAAGGGCCGCGAGCAGTTCCGCCCGGTGGCGCCGATGGTGCTGCTGGAGAAGGCCCCGGAGATCTTCAGCCGCGGCCCGATCCCCTCGCCGTACATGCTGTTCGTGCACGACGTGGCCCCTGAGTGGCGTGACCGCATCCCCACGGTCACCCACGTCGACGGGACGGCGCGGATCCAGACCATCGACCCGGAGACGTCCCCGCTGGTGCACCGGATGATCTCGGCGTTCGAGCGGCGCACCGGGCTGCCGGTCGTGGTCAACACCAGCCTGAACACCGCCGGCCGGCCCATGGTCGACGACCCGCGGGATGCGCTGGAGTGCTTCGGCTCGGCCCCCGTCGACCTGCTGGCCATCGGCCCGTTCGTCGTCCGCCGCCCGAAGGCCACGCCCCGCCCGGCCTAAGATCACGATCCGGGAACGACCGTCGCCCGTTCGGGTGGCGGTCGTTTCCGCTGCCCGGACCTGGGAACTGCCTGTGATGGCCCGCTGAGACCCGGCGGCCCGACGACATCACGGAGGGCACCCATGACCGCAGCAGACCACGGCACCGGCAACCGAGGCATGACCTGGCCGCAGATGCTGGCCATGGCGATCGGTGTGATCTACACGCTGATCGGCATCATCGGCTTCTTCATCACCGGCTTCGACGACTTCGCCGCGCACACCGACGAGACCCTGCTCGGCTTCTCGATCAACCCGCTGCACAACATCGTGCACCTGGTGATCGGCCTGGCCGGCATCGCGCTGGCCCGGAAGCTCAGCACCGCCCGGACCTACGGGTGGCTGCTCGCCGTCGGCTACGGCGCCGCGTTCATCTACGGCCTGTTCGCCGCCGGCGAGGAGGAGCCGCTGAACTTCCTCAGCATCAACTGGGCGGACAACTGGCTGCACCTGGCCAGCGTGATCGCCGGCCTGGCCATCGCGCTGGGCCCGGTGAAGGACGCGACCACCCGCGGCCGGGACGAGTCCCTGCGCACCCGCTGAGCCACACCCCCGATCGCACGACCGCCCCGGACGCCAGCCGGCGTCCGGGGCGGTCGTGCGTCGGCACGGCTACGGTCCCGGCATGGAATTCAGCCTGTCCGCCCGGGCCGAGGACGTCACCGGCCGGATGTGGGACTTCATGCGGGAACGGGTGTTCCCCGCCGAGCCGGTGTACGACGCCTGGCGGGCCGCCCGCGGGCACGACGACCACGGGCACCCGCCGGTGCTCGAGGAGCTCAAGGCCGAGGCGCGGGCCCGTGGGCTGTGGAACCTCTTCTCCCCCGAGCTCTCCGGGCTGAGCAACCTGGAGTACGCCAGCGTCGCCGAGGTGACCGGCTGGTCACCGGTGATCGCGCCGGAGGTGACCAACTGCGGCGCCCCGGACACCGGCAACATGGAGACGCTGATGCTCTTCGGCACGCCGGAGCAGAAGACGCGCTGGCTGGAGCCGCTGCTGGCCGGAGAGATCCGGTCGGGGTTCGCGATGACCGAGCCCGACGTCGCCAGTTCCGACGCCCGCAACATCCAGACGTCGATCGTGCGCGACGGCGACGAGTACGTGGTCAACGGTCGCAAGTGGTGGACCAGCGGCGCCGCCGACGAGCGCTGCCAGGTCTTCATCGTCATGGGCAAGACCGACCCCGACGGCGCCGCGCACCGGCAGCAGTCGATGGTGCTGGTGCCCCGGGGCACCCCCGGCCTGGAGATCGTCCGGCACCTGCCGGTGTTCGGCTACCAGGACCAGCACGGGCACTCGGAGCTGCGGTTCACCGACGTCCGGGTGCCGGTGGCGAACCTGCTGGCCGGGGAGGGCGACGGGTTCCTGATCGCCCAGGCCCGGCTGGGCCCCGGCCGGATCCACCACTGCATGCGCGCGCTGGGCATGGCCGAGCGGGCGCTCACGCTGATGGTCGAGCGGGCCAAGGCCCGGGTCGCCTTCGGCCGGCCGCTGGCCGAGCAGGGCACCGTCCGGGAGCTGATCGCCCGCTCGCGCATCGAGATCGACTCCGCGCGGCTGCTGGTGCTCAAGACGGCCGACCTCATCGACCGGCACGGCGCCAAGGGCGCCCGCACGGAGATCGCCGCGATCAAGGTCGCCGCGCCGCAGGTGGCCTGCGACGTGATCGACCGGGCGATCCAGGTGCACGGCGGCGCCGGGGTCAGCGACGACACCGTGCTGGCCCGGTTCTACGCCAGCGCCCGCACGCTGCGGATCGTCGACGGGCCCGACGCGGTGCACGTCCGCTCGGTCGCGCGGGAGGAACTGGCGCGCGAGCGCCCCTGGCACGGCTGAAGGTCACGACTCGGTCACGGTGACACCCCTACGGCGCCTCCCACGGCGTCCTAGGGGGTGACGTCGGGAGGAGACCGGGTGCGAGCCGACCACGAGGCGGGGTTCGAGGCGTTCGTCGCCGCGCGCTCCGACGACCTGCTGCGGGTGGGCTTCCTGCTGACCGCCGACCGGGGTCACGCCGAGGACCTGCTGCAGACGGCGCTGCTCAAGGCCTACCGCAACTGGGGGCGGATCTCCCGCGAGGACCCCTACCCCTACGTGCGCAAGGTGCTGGTCACCAGCGCGGCCAGCTGGCGACGCCGGCGGGCGACCCAGGAGATCGTCGCGCTCCCGGCGCACGACGTCGCCGGCCCCGACCCGACCGACGACGTCGCCGAGCGGGACCGCATGGCCACCGCGCTCGCCGCCCTGCCGCCCCGGATGCGGGCGGTGCTGGTGCTCCGCTACGGCGAGGACCTCGGCGAGGCGGCCACCGCCGCCGCGCTGGGCTGCTCGGTGAACACCGTCAAGAGCCAGACCACCCGAGGGCTCGCCCGGCTGCGTGCCGTGCTCGGCGAACTTCCGACCCCTGCCCACTTGGAGTGCTGACGTGGACCTCATCGACGTCGAGACCGAGCTCCGGTCGCACCTGGCGAACCGGCCCGCCCCACTGGCCCCCGACCCGCGGGACCTGGTGACCCGCACCCGCGACCGGCACCGCCGTCGCCGCAGGCACCAGGCCGTCGTCGCCGGCGTCGGGCTGTCCGTGGCGCTGGTGTTCGGGTCGGTCCCGGTGGTGGGCGCCCTGCTGCCCGAGCCCCGGACGGCGGGCGACGCAGCCGCACCCTCCCGGACGGTGACGACCACGAGCCTCTACGACGTCCCCGTCCGCGGGGCGCTCGCCGACGACGCGGCGTGGCTGCAGGCGGTGGCCGCTCTCCCCTGGCGGTCCGACGAGTTCGACCCGGACACCCCCCCGCCCGTGGACAGCCACCGGGTGGCCTGGGCCGGAGACGTCGCCGGTACACGCATCGCGCTGGTGCTGGGCAGCCAGGACGGCCGGCTGACCGGAACCTGGTTCACCGGTCCGGACGGCGCCGCGCCCGGTGAGCTGACCCAGGCGACCGGGGTCCAGCGCCTGCTGCGGAACCAGCCGGTGGCGTTCGTCGACGTGCCGGACGGGAGGTCGTCCGGCGTCCTGGTCGTGGTGGGCCTGCCTGGCGACACCGTGGAGTACGTGGACGGCACCACCGTCACCGCCAGCGGCGAGGAGCAGGTGGAGCGGCGGCAGCTGCCCGGGGAGGACGGCGTAGCGGCCGGCGAGATCAGCGGCCCCCGCGGCTTGCCTCTGGGGGTGCGGGCCGTCGTCCTGCGGAACGGCCAGGAGCTCGACTCGATGAGCTACATGACCACCGACCGCGCTGATGCCGTCGCCCAGACGCCCGCCGAGGGGCTCACCGACCCACGTGGCCTGCGCTCCCGGGTCTCCGAGCAGGCGGTGCAGACCGTGCTGGGGATGGCGGTCCGCACCTACGGGCCCGGCCTGGACGGCGCGACCCCGGTGCTGCTCGCCGCCGGGTCGACCGGGTCCGGGGAGATGGTGCTGGCCGGGTTCACGTTCCGCTCCGGCGCGACGCTCCTGGTGGTCGGCTCCACCCGGCACGGCGTCGACGGCTCCACCACCGGCTCGGCGTCGACCGCCGACCCACAGCCGGCCGGCGTCCCGCTGACGGACCAGCTGCTGGCGGTGCCCCTGGACGGGGACCTCGCGCTGAGCGGGCCGCCGGACGCCGCAGTGGCGGAGGTGCTGGATGCCGCCGGGGCACGCCTGGTCACCGTCCCCCTGGTCAGCGGGTCGGGGGTGGGCACCGCGGGCGACGGTCCGGCGGCGGCCACGGTCCGGTTCCTGGGCGCGGACGGCAGCGTGCTGGCCCAGGCCCCGGTCACCGAGCTGGCCCGGTGACCGGGGAGCCCGCGTCGGTCATCGCCATGCGGCAACTGGCCGAGGAGGCCCACCGGCGGCCGCGCGGCCGGTGGTCAGCCGCGCGGCGCGCGGCGGTACAGGACGAACCCGACCGCCGCCAGCGCGACGCCGAGCACCAGCTGGCCGATGCCGACGCCGGCCCGGTCGGCGCCGAACCAGGTGACGCTGGAGACCAGCAGCACGGCCGCGATGCCCAGCACGAGCAGGGCGACGAGTCGTTCACTGGGGCGGCGGGGGGCGGGTGAGGTCACGCGCCGACCCTACGGCCGGGCAGCTGCCGACCCGGAGGCCCGCCGGTCCCGCTCGGCGGGCCACCGCTCGAGCATCGCGGCGAGCTCCTCCCGGAAGTAGGCGAAGAAGTCGCGGGTCTCGGCCAGCCGCCGACCACCGGGCCGCTCGTCGCCGAGCTCGACCACCCCGCCCGCGACCACCCGCTCGTAGTGCTCCAGCACGCCGATCCGGGCGGCGAAGAACCGGGACCAGAGGTCCTCGTCGTGCAGCACGTAGAGGTCGCTGCGGGTGCCCGGCTCCCGCTCCCGGGTCAGGAACCCGATCTGCACCAGCTGGCGCACCGCGCCGCTGATCGCCGCGGGGCTGACCTGCAGGCCCGCGGCGAGCTCGGTCGCGGTGTACCGGTCGGCGTCGTCGGCGAGCGCGTAGGCGAGCACCCGCGCGGCCATCGGCTGCATGCCTGTCTCGCGCAGCACCAGGGCGAACCGCTCCACGAAGCGGAGCAGCGCCGCCCGTTCGGCGTCCTCGTCGGCCACCGGCTCTCCTCTCCTGGTCGGGGAGGCGAGGCTACCCGTTCGTAGCAACATCAATGAGGTTCACAAACTTGTGAACGGTGTGTAGCTTCGCCGCCATGACCGAGGTGATCGCGGTGTCCGGGCTGGTGAAGACCTTCGGCCGCACCCGGGCGCTGGACGGGCTCGACCTCACCGTGCGCGCCGGCGAGGTGCACGGCTTCCTCGGCCCGAACGGCGCCGGCAAGTCCACCACCATCCGGGTGCTGCTCGGGCTGCTGCGGGCCGACTCCGGCGACGTCCGGCTGCTCGGCGGCGATCCCTGGCGCGACGCCGTCGCCCTGCACCGCCGGCTCGCCTACGTGCCCGGCGACGTCGTCCTGTGGCCCACCCTCAGCGGCGGGGAGGTCATCGACCTGCTCGGCCGGCTGCGCGGCGGCCTGGACCCCCGGCGCCGCGCCGAGCTGCTGGACCGCTTCGACCTCGACCCGCGGAAGAAGGCGCGCACCTACTCCAAGGGCAACCGGCAGAAGGTCGCGCTCGTCGCGGCGCTGGCGTCCGACGCCGAGCTGCTGGTGCTCGACGAGCCGACCTCCGGGCTCGACCCGCTGATGGAGGCGACCTTCCAGCGCTGCGTGCAGGAGGTCCGCGCCGAGGGCCGCACGGTCCTGCTGAGCAGCCACATCCTCGCCGAGGCGGAGGCGCTGTGCGACCGGGTGAGCATCATCCGGCAGGGCCGCACGGTGCAGAGCGGCAGCCTGGCCGAGCTGCGCCACCTCACCCGCACCGCGGTCACCGCGGAGACCGACCGCCCGGTGCCCGGGCTGGCCGAGCTGCCCGGGGTGCACGGGCTGGAGGTGACCGACGGCCGGGGGGGGGGGGGGGGGGGGGGGGGGGGGGGGGGGGGGGGGGGGGGGGGGGGGGGGGGGGGGGGGGGGGGGGGGGGGGGGGGGGGGGGGGGGGGGGGGGGGGGGGGGGGGGGGG
>NZ_JBJHAG010000020.1:0-75051 GCF_054050925.1 Modestobacter sp. SYSU DS0657
CCCCCCCCCCCCCCCCCCCCCCCCCCCCCCCCCCCCCCCCCCCCCCCCCCCCCCCCCCCCCCCCCCCCCCCCCCCCCCCCCCCCCCCCCCCCCCCCCCCCCCCCCCCCGCAGGTGGTGCGGAAGCGTCAGCCGCGGGCCGGGCCGATGCCCTGCGCGTTGAGGCCCTGGATGATCCGCGAGGACTCCTCGAACCCGATGACGACGATGGCGTCGGGGTTGAAGTCCACCATCTGCTGGACCTCGGAGTCGAAGTTCGCCGCCTGCGGGTCGTAGGTCAGGTAGCGGATGCTGTCCTCGGACAGGCCGCCGGCGATCAGGTTGTCCCGGGTGTTCTCGGCCAGGCCCGTGCCGTACGGGTCGTTGAGGGCGAGGATGCCGACGGTGTTGTTGCCGTCCTCGGCGATCAGGTCGGCGAGCGCGCGCGCCTGCAGCGTGTCCGGGGGCGCGGTGCGGAAGTACAGCCCGTTGTCGTCGTAGTCGGTGAACTGGTCGGAGGTGTTCGCCGGGGAGAACTGGACGACGCCGGCACCGGTGATGGTGTCGATGACCGTGAGGCTCACCCCGGAGGACGCCGCACCGATGATGGCGTTGACGTTGGACTGCAGCAGCCGGTCGACCGTCTGGGTGGCGGTGTCGGTCGAGGCGTCACCGGAGTCACCCTCGATGAGCTGGACGGGCTGGCCCAGCACACCGCCGGCCTCGTTGATCTCGTTGATCGCCAGCTGGGCGCCGGCGACCTCCGGCGGGCCGAGGAAGGCGAGGTTGCCGGTGAGCGGCAGCAGCGTGCCGATGACCAGCGGGTCACCCGTGGCGCCCGGCGGGGCGTAGGCCGGACCCTCGTCGCTGGCGGCGTTCGCCTCGTCACCGGCGATCACGAACTGGGTGGCGTCGTTGTCGATCGTGTTGTCGTCGCCGAACTGCTGCAGCCCGAAGCTGGCCTGGGCCGGCTCGCCGGGTTCGGCGAAGCTCAGCGGACCGCTGACACCGTCGTAGTCGACGTTGCCGCCGGCGTTGATGATCTCCAGGCAGGCCGCGTAGGACTCGCAGGTCTCGCCGCCGAAGGTCAGACCGTTGATGTAGGGGGCGAACTCCGTCGCCTGGTTCGTACCGGCAGCCTGGGCCGCGAGCGCGGTCAGGACGACCGCGTCGTAGGTCTCTCCGGCGTAGTTGAACGTCGTCCCCAGGTCGGGGTCGACGGCCAGCAGGCGGTCCTGGAAGTCGCCGGAGAGCTGCGTCAGCGGCAGCGTGCCCTTCATGCCGGCCAGGGCACCCTGCTCGGAGAAGTCCTCCCCGAGCGGGTCGCCCATGTTGCCGTCGGTGCCGTAGACGTTGACCTGCTTCTCGCCGCTCGCGTCGCCACCGCCGCTGCCGGAGCCGCCGCCGTCGTCGCCGCCGCCACAGGCGGTCAGCGCGAGCAGGGCGGCACCGGACAGGGCGACCGCGCGAGCGGTGGTGCGGGTGCGCATCAAGGAACTCCCAGTGGGGTGCGTGCGTGGGCGCCGGACCCGGAGGGCCGGTCAGCCCACCGACCGGCCGGTCAGTGCGGAGAACCTAACCGCCGCGCCGACGGCCACCAGCCCTGCTCAGTGCACCGTGATGACGTTGTGACCTGGACGACTCGGTCGTGCCACATGGTGAGACACGCCGACACACGGGCGACACGCAGGTGGCACGCGACACATCCAGGACGTGACCACGGTCACCGGCAGGGGAACCGCGACGGCCGCCGGTCCGCGGGTCGCGGAGCCGACGGCCGTGGGAGGCGCGCAACGGCACTCAGGTGGTGGTCTGCCCCCCGGCCGGGGCGGCGTCACCGACCTCGGTGGCCATGATCGCCTCCGCCAGGGCGCGCATCGAGGTGCGCTCGTTCATCGCCGTGCGCTGGATCCACCGGAAGGCCTCCGCCTCGGTCATCCCGCGCTCGGTCATGAGCCGGCCCTTCGCCTTCTCGATGACCTTGCGGGCCTCCAGCCGCTCCTTGAGGTCGGCGACCTCGGCGTCCAGCGCGTGCATCTCCTGGAACCGGCCGACGGCGACCTCGATGGCCGGGACCAGGTCGTTCTTGGAGAACGGCTTCACCAGGTAGGCCATGGCGCCGGCGTCACGCGCGCGCTCGACCAGCTCGCGCTGGCTGAAGGCGGTGAGCACGATGACCGGCGCGATGCGGGCGCTGGCGATCTGCTCGGCGGCGGCGATCCCGTCGAGCACCGGCATCTGCACGTCGAGGACGACGAGGTCGGGGCGCAGCTGCTCGGCCTGCTCGACCGCGGCCTGCCCGTCGCCGACCTCGGCGACGACGACGTACCCCTCCTCTTCGAGCATCTCCTTGAGGTCGAGGCGGATCAGCGCCTCGTCCTCGGCGATGAGGACCCGGGTCGGCTCGTTGCTCACGGAGATCATCCTATCGACCGCAGACGCGGATCCCGCGCCGGATAGGCTGCGGGCCACCCAGTCGAGTTGGCCCCCGTACCCCAATCGGCAGAGGGAGCGGATTCAAAACCCGCGCAGTGTGCGTTCGAGTCGCACCGGGGGCACGAGCACCATCCCGTGGGCGGGGCACCCACCGACGTCCGGCGACCGCGCCTTAGGTTGGCCTCGTGACCGGCCACATGACCCCCGAGCAGTTCCGCCAGCACGGCCACGAGGTGGTCGACTGGATCGCCGACTACTGGGCCCGGCTGCAGGACGACCCGACGTCGCTGCCCGTCCGGTCGCAGGTCTCCCCCGGCGACGTCCGCGCCTCTCTTCCCCCGCAGGCGCCCGAGCAGGGCGAGCCGTTCGCCGCGGTGCTGGCCGACCTGGACCGCGTGGTCGTCCCCGGGCTGACCCACTGGCAGCACCCCGGCTTCTTCGGCTACTTCCCCGCCAACACCTCCGGGCCCTCCGTGCTGGGCGACCTGGTGAGCGCCGGCCTGGGCGTGCAGGGCATGTCCTGGGTGACCAGCCCGGCCGCCACCGAGCTCGAGCAGCACGTCATGGACTGGCTGGCCGACCTCCTCGGGATGCCCGGGTCCTTCCGCTCCACCGGCACCGGCGGCGGCGTCGTCCAGGACTCCAGCTCCGGGGCGAACCTGGTGGCCCTGCTCGCCGCCCTGCACCGGGCCAGCAAGGGCGCCACGCTGCGCCACGGCGTGCTCCCCGAGGAGTACACCGTCTACGTCTCCGCGCAGACCCACAGCTCCATGGAGAAGGCCGTGCGCATCGCCGGCCTCGGCACCGAGGCGATCCGCATCGTGGAGGTGGACGAGGAGCTGGCCATGCGCCCCGGGGCGCTCGCCGCGCGACTGGAGCGGGACGTCGCCCGCGGGTTCACCCCCGTGCTGGTCTGCGCCACCGTGGGCACGACGTCGACGACGGCGATCGACCCGCTGGCCGAGATCGGGCCGGTCTGCCAGCGGTTCGGCGTGTGGCTGCACGTCGACGCCGCCTACGCCGGGGTCAGCGCGGTCGCCCCCGAGCTGCGCGCGCTGCAGGCCGGGGTGGAGTGGGCCGACAGCTACACCACCGACGCGCACAAGTGGCTGCTCACCGGCTTCGACGCCACCCTGTTCTGGGTGGCCGACCGGGCGGCGCTCACCGGCGCCCTGTCGATCCTGCCGGAGTACCTGCGCAACGCGGCCACCGACACCGGCGCCGTCGTCGACTACCGCGACTGGCAGATCGAGCTGGGCCGCCGGTTCCGCGCCCTGAAGCTGTGGTTCGTGCTGCGCTGGTACGGCGCGGAGGGGCTGCGCGAACACGTCCGCGGGCACGTCGCCATGGCCCAGGAGCTGGCGGGCTGGGCCGAGGCCGACGACCGGTTCGACGTCGTCGCCCCGCACCCGCTGGCACTGGTGTGCCTGCGCCCCCGCTGGGCCGACGGCGTGGACGCCGACGTCGCCACCATGACGCTGCTGGAGCGGCTCAACGACGGCGGCGAGGTCTTCCTCACCCACACGACCGTGGCCGGCGCTGCGGTGTTGCGGGTGGCGATCGGGGCACCGGCGACCAACCGGCAGCACGTCGAGCGGGTCTGGGCGCTGCTCACCGAGGGGCACGACTGGCTGGCGAACGACTTCGCCGAGCAGGCGCGGGAGCGGCAGGACGCCGAACGGCGGGAGCGCGAGGAGGCGGAGCGCCGGGCGGCCGCCGAGCGCGAGGAGGCCGCCCGCCGAGCGGCGGCCGAGCAGGCAGCGGCCGAGCAGGCAACGGCCGAGCAGGCAACGGCCGAGCAGGCAGCGGGCGAGCCGACGCCGGTGGTCGAGACGCCCGCCGCCGGGGACGAGACCACCGAGCAGGCGGCCGCACAGGCCGATCTGGACGGCGGGTCCACCCGGGACTGAGCGACGCCGAGGAGGGGTTCAGCCGAGCGAGCGGATGAGCCCCTCCTGGGCGACGGTCGCCACGTGCGTGCCGTCGGCGGACCAGATCTGCCCGAAGCACAACGCGCGACCACTGGCCGCGGCCGGGCTGTCGGTCTCGTAGAGGAACCACTCGTCGGCCCGCGCAGGCCGGTGGAACCACACCGCGTGGTCCAGGCTCGCGCCGACGATCGACCCGCCCCAGCCGCCACCGATGCGCGCCAGCCCGGCGGAGAGCAGCGTCAGGTCGCTGACGAAGGTCAGCGCGGCGGCGTGCACGTTGTCGTCGTCCGGCAGCCGCCCGGTGACCCGGAACCACGCCCGGAACGCGGTGTCGCCCGACGTCCGCGGCTCGGGGTCGTACGGGTCGCGGAGGTAGCGGGAGTCGACCGCCCGGTTCAGCGCCCGGGCGCCCTCGGCCCGGTCGGGGTGGGCGGCGAGCACCTCGGGCAGCCCGGGCAGGCCGTCGGGGCCGGGCACCTCGGGCATCGGGAGCGAGTGCTCGACCACCGCGCGCTCCCCCGCGGTGAAGTCGGCGGTCAGCGCGAAGATGGCCACGTCCTCGCCCCTGCGGGTCTGCCGGGCCACCACCCGCCGGGTGCTGAACGACCGGCCCTCCCGGATCCGGTCCACCTCGTAGCGGATCTCCTCCTGCGGGTCGCCCGGCCGGAGGAAGTACGAGTGCAGGGAGTGCACCGGCCGCTCGGCCGGCACCGTGGCGTTCGCCGCGGCGAGCGCCTGGGCGGCCACCTGGCCGCCGAAGATCCGCTGCAGCGGCGTCGTCGGGGTGGTGCCGACGAACAGGTCCGGGGCCCGCTCCTCCAGGTCGAGGACGACCATGAGCTCGGCCGCCGGCGTCGGGGCCGGTCCCTCCCCCGACGACGTCGCTGCTGCGGTCACGCCTGCGTTCCCACCTCGTGCACCCGGACGAGGTTGGTCGTGCCGGCGGTGTTCGGCGGGGAGCCGGCCACCACGACGACCTGGTCGCCCTCGCGGAGCCGGCCGATGGAGAGCAGCGAGAAGTCGACCTGGGCGACCATGTCGTCGGTGTGCTCGACCTGGGGCACGATGAAGGTCTCCACGCCCCACGACAGCGCCAGCCGGCTGCGCACCCGCGGGTCGTTGGTGAAGGCGAGGATCGGCAGCCGGGTCTTCAGCGCCGCCAGCCGCTGGGCGCTGCGGCCGGTGGAGGTGAAGGCCGCCAGCGCGGCCACGTCCAGCGCCTCGCCGACGTCCTTCGCCGCCCGCACCATCGCGCCTGGGCGCGAGTGCGAGGCCTTGAGCAGCTGAGGGGCGAGGATCTCGTCGACCTCGACCGCGGCGATGATGCGGTCCATCGTCCGGACGGCCGCGATCGGGTGCTTGCCCACGGAGGTCTCCCCGGACAGCATCACCGCGTCGGCGCCGTCGAGGACGGCGTTGGCGACGTCGGAGGCCTCGGCCCGGGTGGGCCGGGAGTTCTCGATCATCGACTCGAGCATCTGCGTGGCCACGATGACCGGCTTGTTGCGCTCGCGGGCGGCCTGCACGGCCCGCTTCTGCACCAGCGGCACCTGCTCCAGCGGCAGCTCCACACCGAGGTCACCGCGGGCGACCATGATGCCGTCGAACGCGTCGCAGATCGCCTCGAGGTTCTCGACCGCCTCGGGCTTCTCCAGCTTGGCGATGACCGGGGCGAACACGTCCTCCTGGGCCATCACCTCGCGGACCAGCTCGACGTCCCGGGGCGACCGGACGAAGGACAGGGCGATGAAGTCGACCCCCAGGGAGAGGGCGAAGCGCAGGTCCTCCTCGTCCTTGTCCGACATGGCCGGGACGCTGACGGCGACGCCGGGCAGGGACAGGCCCTTGTTGTTGGAGACCGGACCGCCCTCGAGGACCAGGCACCACACGTCCGGGCCGTCGACCTCGGCCACGGTCAGGGCGAGCTTGCCGTCGTCGACCAGCAGGCGGTCACCGACGCGGACGTCGTTGGCCAAATCCTTGTAGGTGGTCGAGACCCGCTCGGCGGTGCCCTCGACGTCCTCGACGGTGATGCAGACCCGGGCACCGGTGGGCCACTCGACCTTGCCCTCGGTGAAGGTGCCCAGCCGGATCTTCGGGCCCTGCAGGTCGGCGAGGACCGCGACGGCGCGGCCGACCTTGTTCGAGGCCTCCCGGACCAGGCGGTAGGCCTGCTCGTGGTCGGCGTGCTTGCCGTGGCTGAAGTTGAGCCGGGCGACGTCCATCCCGGACTCGACGAGGGCGGTGACCTGCTCCGGGGTGCCGGTCGCCGGCCCCAACGTGCAGACGATCTTGGCGCGGCGAGACATGCCCCTGAAACTAGTCGACCCCCCGGGGGGACACGCCGGACGGGTCGGCCGTGTCCCCCCGGGGGGTCGCAGTCGTCTGGGACGTCTGCGCAGGTCAGCGCAGCGGAACCGCCGTCGGCGTGACCGGGCGGGGCAGCATCGAGGCGCCGGTCAGCCAGGTGTCGACGGCGGCCGCGGCGGCCCGCCCCTCGGCGATCGCCCACACGATGAGCGACTGACCGCGGCCCATGTCACCGGCGACGAAGACGCCCGGTGCCGTGGACATGTAGTCGTCGTCGCGGGCGACCGCGCCCTTCTCGGTGACCGCGCAGCCCAGCTGCTCCACCAGCCCGGCGGTCTGCGGGCCGGTGTAACCGAGCGCCAGCAGCACCAGGTCGGCCGGGAGCACCCGCGTGGTGCCCTCGACGGTCTCCCGGCGGCCGTTGACCAACCGGACGTCGGAGACCTGGACGCCGGCGACCCGGCCGTCGTCACCGGCGACGAACCCCTCGGTGTTGACGGCGAACAGCCGCTCGCCGCCCTCCTCGTGGGCCGGTGAGACCCGCAGGATCATCTCGTAGGTCGGCCACGGGTTGTCCTGCGGCCGGGTGCCGGGCGGGGCCGGCTTGTAGTCCAGCTGCGCCACCGACGCCGCGCCCTGCCGGTGCGCGGTGCCCAGGCAGTCCGCGCCGGTGTCACCGCCACCGATGATCACCACGTGCTTGCCGTGGGCGTCGATCGCCGGGTGCTCGAGCTCGCCGAGCGCCTGCCGGTTGCCGTCGGGCAGGTACTCCATGGCGAAGTGCACGCCGGGCAGCTCCCGGCCGGGCAGCGGCAGGTCGCGGGCCACCGGGGTGCCGATCGCCAGCACGACCGCGTCGAAGTCCGACCGCAGCTGCTCCACCGTCACGTCATCGGGGCCCTCGCCGCCGACGTCGACCCCGACGACGAACCGGGTGCCCTCGGCGCGCATCTGGTCCAGCCGCCGGTCCAGGTGACGCTTCTCCATCTTGAACTCGGGGATGCCGTAGCGGATCAGCCCGCCCACCCGGTCGTCGCGCTCGAAGACGGTGACCTCGTGCCCGGCCCGGGTCAGCTGCTGGGCGGCGGCGAGCCCCGCCGGCCCCGACCCGACGACGGCGACCTTCTTGCCGGTCAGCTCCGCCGGCGGCTGCGGGGTGACCCAGCCGTTGACGAACGCCTGGTCGATGATCTCCCACTCGATCTGCTTGATCGTGACCGGTGAGTTCTCCAGGTTGAGCACGCAGGCGGCCTCGCACGGCGCCGGGCACAGCTTCCCGGTGAACTCCGGGAAGTTGTTCGTGGCGTGCAGCCGCTCGATCGCCTCCTGCCAGTCGTCCCGGCGGGCGAGGTCGTTCCACTCCGGGATGAGGTTGCCCAGCGGGCAGCCGTGGTGGCAGAAGGGGATGCCGCAGTCCATGCAGCGCGCCGCCTGCTCGCGCAGTGCGGCCACGGGGAAGACGGCGTCCTCACCGGTGTCCCGGTTGAGGTACACCTCCTTCCAGTCCAGCAGCCGCAGGTCGACCGGCCGTCGCGGCGGCAGCTGCCGGTCGTACTTCAGGAAACCCGTCTGATCAACCACGTGCGGCCTCCATCACAGCTCGGTCCACGTCGTACCCGGCGGCCTCGGCGGCCCGCCGGGCCTCCATCGCGCGCCGGTAGTCACGCGGCATGATCACGCTGAACCGCTCGGACCACCGGCCCCAGTCGGCGAGCAGGGCGGCGGCCACCGTGGAGTCGGTCGCCTCCCGGTAGCGGGTGAGGACGTCGCGCAGCCACAGCGAGCTCTCGCCGTCCAGCTGCTCGACCTCCACCATCTCCGGGTTCACCCGGTGCCGGGCGAGATCGAGCACGTAGCCGATCCCGCCGGACATGCCGGCGGCGATGTTGCGGCCGGTGGGGCCCAGGATGATCGCCGACCCACCGGTCATGTACTCCAGCGCGTGGTCGCCCACGCCCTCGACGACGGCCAGCGCACCGGAGTTGCGCACGCAGAACCGCTCGCCGACCCGGCCGCGGAGGAACAGCTCCCCCTGGGTCGCGCCGTAGCCGATGACGTTGCCGGCGATGACGTTGTCCTCGGCGGCGAACGCGGACTCCGGCGCGGGGCGCACCACGATCCGCCCCCCGGACAGGCCCTTGCCGACGTAGTCGTTGGCGTCGCCGAGCA
The DNA here is from genome assembly GCF_054050925.1 of Modestobacter sp. SYSU DS0657. Classification (NCBI taxonomy): domain Bacteria; kingdom Bacillati; phylum Actinomycetota; class Actinomycetes; order Geodermatophilales; family Geodermatophilaceae; genus Modestobacter; species Modestobacter sp. SYSU DS0657. The sequence goes on from NZ_JBJHAG010000020.1 coordinate 8,824, forward strand.
GCGTCATCGTGATGCCCGGGGGCAGGAACGCGCCGAACGACTGGCCCGCCGACCCGGTGAAGGTCAGGTCGATCGTGCCGTCGGGCAGCCCCGCGCCACCGAACCGGCGGGTCACCATCGACCCGAGCATCGTGCCGACGGTGCGGTTGACGTTGCGGACCGGCAGCTCCAGGTGCACCGGGCGGGCATCGAGCAGCGCACCCTCGCACAGCTGGATCAGCGTCTGGTCCAGCGCGACGTCGAGGCCGTGGTCCTGGGTGGCCACCTGCCGGCGGGCCGCCCCTGCGGGCAGCTCCGGGACGGCGAGGATCGGGGACAGGTCGACCCCGGCGGCCTTCCAGTGGTCGACCGCCGGCGCGACCTCGAGCAGCTCGGCGTGACCGACCGCCTCGTCGAGGGAGCGGAAGCCCAGCTGCGCCAGGTGCTCGCGCACCTGCTCGGCGATGAACTCGAAGAAGGTGACCACGAACTCCGGCTTGCCGGTGAACCGCTTGCGCAGCTCGGGGTTCTGCGTGGCCACGCCCACCGGGCAGGTGTCCAGGTGGCAGACGCGCATCATCACGCAGCCCTCGACCACCAGCGGGGCGGTGGCGAAGCCGAACTCCTCCGCGCCCAGCAGCGCCGCCACGATCACGTCGCGACCGGTCTTCATCTGGCCGTCGACCTGCACCACGATCCGGTCGCGCAGTCCGTTGGCCAGCAGCGTCTGCTGGGTCTCGGCCAGGCCGATCTCCCACGGGGTGCCCGCGTGCTTGAGCGAGGTCAGCGGCGCGGCACCCGTGCCGCCGTCGTGCCCGGAGACCAGGACGACGTCGGCCTTGGCCTTCGCCACCCCGGCCGCCACGGTGCCGATGCCGGTCTCGGAGACCAGCTTGACGTGGATCCGCGCCTCGTTGTTGGCGTTCTTGAGGTCGTGGATGAGCTGCTTGAGGTCCTCGATCGAGTAGATGTCGTGGTGCGGCGGCGGGCTGATCAGCCCCACGCCCGGCGTGGAGTGCCGGGTGCGCGCCACCCACGGGTAGACCTTGCTGCCGGGCAGCTGGCCACCCTCGCCCGGCTTGGCGCCCTGGGCCATCTTGATCTGGATGTCGTCGGCGTTGACCAGGTACTCGCTGGTCACCCCGAACCGCCCGCTGGCCACCTGCTTGATGGAGCTGCGGCGCAGGTCGCCGTCGGGGTCGGGGGTGAAGCGGTCGGGGTCCTCCCCGCCCTCCCCGGTGTTGGAGCGCCCGCCGAGCCGGTTCATCGCGATCGCCAGCGTCTCGTGCGCCTCGGCCGAGATGGAGCCGTAGCTCATCGCCCCGGTCTGGAAGCGCTTGACGATCTCGCTGACCGGCTCGACCTCCTCCAGCGGCACCGCCGGGCGGTCCGCCGTCTTGAGCCGGAACAGCCCGCGCAGGGTCGCTGCCTCGGCCGACAGGCCGTCCACGGTGTCGGCGTACCGCTGGAAGACCTCGTACTGCCGGGAGCGGGTGGCGTGCTGGAGCAGGAACACCGTCTCGGGGTTGAACAGGTGCACCTCGCCCTCGCGGCGCCACTGGTACTCCCCGCCGGTCTCCAGGCGCCGGTGGGCGCGCTCGGTCGGGTTGCTCGGGTAGGCCTTCCGGTGGCGCATCGCCACCTCCTCGGCGAGCACGTCGAGCCCGACGCCGTCGAGGGTGGCCGAGGTGCCGGTGAAGTACTCGTCGACGAGGGCCTTGGACAGGCCGACGGTCTCGAAGATCTGCGCCATGGTGTACGAGCCGACGGTGCTGATGCCCATCTTGCTCATCACCTTGAGCACGCCCTTGCCCATGGCCTTGACCACGTTGCGCACGGCCTGCGCGGGCTCGATGCCGGTGAGCTGACCGGAGCGGATCAGGTCCTCGACGCTCTCGAAGGCCAGGTAGGGGTTGACCGCGGCCGCGCCGTAGCCCAGGAGCAGGGCGACGTGGTGCACCTCGCGGCAGTCACCGGACTCGACGACCAGTCCGACCTCCATCCGGGTGCGCTCGCGCACCAGGTGGTGGTGGACGGCGGCCGTCATCAGCAGCGACGGGATCGGCGCGCGGTTCTCGTCGCAGTCGCGGTCGGAGAGCACGATGACCCGGGCGCCGGCGGCGATCGCCTTGCTCACCTTGGTGCGCAGCTCGGTGATCGCCTGGGCCAGCGCCGTGCCGCCGCCGTTGACGTCGAAGTGACCGGTGATCCGCACCGCGGCGAACCCGGGCAGGTCGCCGTCGTCGTCGATGTGCAGGATCTTGGCGAGCTCGTCGTTGTCGATCACCGGGAACGGCAGGAACACCTGCCGGCAGGACGCCGGGGTCGCCGCGAGCAGGTTCTGCTCGGGGCCGAAGGTGCGCCCGAGGCTGGTGACCAGCTCCTCGCGGATCGCGTCCAGCGGCGGGTTGGTGACCTGCGCGAACAGCTGGGTGAAGTAGTCGAACAGCGAGCGCGAGCGGTCCGACAGCGAGGCGATCGGCGTGTCGGTGCCCATCGAGCCGATCGGCTCGGCGCCGCTGGCGGCCATCGGCTGCACCAGGATCCGCAGCTCCTCCTCGGTGTAGCCGAAGAGCAGCTGACGGCGGACGACCGACTCGTGGCTGGGCCGGGCACGACGGCGCTCGGGCAGCTGGGGCAGGTGGACCAGGCCGGCGTGCAGCCAGTCGTCGTAGGGCTGCTCGCTCGCCAGCGCGCCCTTCACCTCCTCGTCGGAGACGATCCGGCCCACGGCGGTGTCGACCAGGAACATCCGGCCCGGCTGCAGCCGGCCCTTGGCGACGACCTCCGAGGCCGGGATGTCCAGCACACCGGCCTCGCTGGCCAGCACGACCAGGTCGTCCTTGGTCCGCCACCAGCGGCCCGGGCGCAGGCCGTTGCGGTCGAGCACCGCCCCGATGAGCGTGCCGTCGGTGAAGGCCACGCAGGCCGGCCCGTCCCAGGGCTCCATGATCGAGGAGTGGAAGCGGTAGAACGCCCGGCGGGCCGCGTCCATCTCGGCGTGGTTCTCCCACGCCTCGGGGATCATCATCAGCACCGCGTGCGGCAGCGAGCGGCCGGACAGGTGCAGCAGCTCGAGCACCTCGTCGAAGGTCGCCGAGTCGCTGAAGTCGCTGGCCGTGACCGGGAAGATCCGCTCCAGGCCGAGCTCGCTGGCCGGGCCGGCCGGGCCGTCGAACAGCTCGGTCTCCAGCTTGGCCTCGCGGGCGCGCATCCGGTTGCGGTTGCCCTTGATCGTGTTGATCTCACCGTTGTGCGCGATGAAGCGGAACGGGTGGGCCAGCGGCCAGCTCGGGAAGGTGTTGGTGGAGAACCGGCTGTGCACCAGGGCGATCGCCGACTCGTAGCGGTCGTCGCGCAGATCGGGGAAGAAGGCCGGCAGTTGGTCGGTGGTCAGCATCCCCTTGTAGGTGATGGTGCGCGCCGACAGCGAGGCGATGTAGCAGTTGGTGCCGGCGTCCCGGGCGGCCCGCTCGATCCGCTTGCGCAGCACGAACGAGCGCCGCTCCAGCCGGGTGACCCCGTGCGGGGCGGCCGTGCCGCCGAAGGCCTGGGCGTCGGCCCGCGCGCCGATCGTCTCGGCGACGAACAGCTGCGCGAAGTACGGCATGACCCGCCGCGCGGTGGGGCCGAGGTCGGCGCCGTCGGGGTCGACCGGCAGCTCGCGCCAGCCCAGGACGGTCAGCCCCTCCTCCGCGGCGAGCGCGGCTACCCCGTCGACGACGGTGGCCCGCTCGGCCTCGTCGGCGGGGAGGAAGGCGATGCCGACCGCGTACTCCCCCAGCGGCGGGAGGTCGAAGTCGACGCTGGCGCGCAGCAGCGCGTCGGGCACCTGGGTGAGGATGCCGGCGCCGTCACCGGAGTTCGGCTCGGAGCCCGCGGCGCCGCGGTGGTCGAGGTTGTGCAGGGCGGTCAGCCCGGCGGCCACGATCGACCGGGACCGGCGACCGCGGGCGTCGGCCACGAAGGCCACGCCGCACGCGTCGTGCTCACGCGCCGGGTCGTAGAGACCGGTGGCGGCGGGGAGCGCCGAGAAGGCCACCGGGGCCGTCGGGGCATCGGTGCCGGCGGTGGTGCTGGGGGCGGCGAGGTCAGACATGTCACTCCCGTCGTCGGCTGGCCGCGGCGCCCGGCCGGCGGAGCCGGTCCCGGACGCGGTGCGGGGGGTCGCGAGGACCCCGCCGGGTGGTCAGAGCGGGTGGGTGGTGCGGGGAGGAGCGATGCAGGGGGGACCGGAGCGGTCCGACGTGTGGGGCCGACAGGCCGGGTGGACTCGGTTCGTCCGGACGGCCTGCGGACCCGCGGTCCCCGCGGGCGGGTGTCCGCGGAGAGGTCGTGTGCGGGGCAGCGCTGGCCCGGTTCCGACGTCGCCGGCCGGCCCAGGATCACTGGTCGGCCGACAAGGAGCGTACACAGCGACGTCACCTGCGGGACATGTCGATCTGATGTCGCACATCTCTCTTCCGGCGACGCCGACGAGCTCGGCCAGACCGGTCAGCCGGGTGCCCCGCCCCGGGTCTCGTCCCCGCCGGCCCGGGTGGCCGTGGAGCCGGTCCCGGCTGCCGGCGGGGGGCTCCCCCCCGCCGGGTCGCCGGTGGGCGCGGAGGCGCTGTCGGCGGCCGGGGCGCCGGCGCCCGCCCCGGTCGTACCGGCGGCCGGGGCGCCGTCGGCGGCAGCGCGGGCGTCCCGGCCGCGGGTGATCACCTCGCGGGGGCGACCGCGCTGCCAGACCAGGTAGGCCACCGCGAGCAGGCCGACGATGATCGAGGTGAAGACGTTGAGCCGCAGCCCGAAGAACTGCTCGGCGGTGTCGATCCGGAGCATCTCGATCCACAGCCGGCCGGCGCAGTAGGCGGCGACGTAGAGGGCGAAGGCCCGGCCGTGGGAGAGCCGGAACCGCCGGTCGGCCCAGACCACCAGCACTGCGACGCCGAGGTTCCACAGCAGCTCGTAGAGGAAGGTCGGGTGGAAGGTGCCCAGCACCTGCGCCTGGCCGTCGGGCCCGGTGATCGCGCGGCCGGCCGAGGCGTCCCAGCGGTGGATGGTCAGCGCCCACGGCAGGTCGGTGGCCCGTCCGTAGAGCTCGTTGTTGAACCAGTTGCCCAGCCGGCCCACGGCCTGGGCGACGACGATGCCGGGCGCGATCGCGTCGGCGTAGGCAGGCAGCGGGATGCCCCGCCGGCGGCAGGCGATCCAGGCGCCGACGCCGCCGAGGGCGATGGCTCCCCAGATGCCCAGGCCGCCCTCCCAGATGGCCAGCGCGCGCAGCGGGTCACCGTTCTCGCCGAAGTAGGGCTGCGGCGTGGTGAGCACGTGGTAGATGCGGCCGCCGATGATGCCGAACGGCACCGCCCAGACGGAGATGTCCAGGACGTCACCGGGAGCACCACCGCGGGCGACCCAGCGCTTCTCGGCGATCAGGACGGCCAGCACGATGCCGGCGATGATCGCCAGCGCGTAGGCGCGCAGCGGGAAGGGCCCGACCTCCCAGACGGCCTGGGTCGGGCTGGGGATCGCCGCGAGCACGTTCACGAGAGCACCACCGGACGGCGGCGCACACCCTCGGCCAGGTCCTGCGACAGCCGCCGGACGCCGTCGGGGCCGCGGCCCTCGATCAGCTCACGGACGTAGGCGGACCCGACGATGACGCCGTCGGCGAAGCCGGCGACCTCCGCGGCCTGGTCGGCGTCGGAGACGCCGAGGCCCAGGCAGACCGGCAGCTCGGCGACCTCGCGGGTGCGGGCGACCAGCCGTTCGGCGGCGTCGCCCACCGTCGCCCGGGTGCCGGTCACGCCCATCGTGGAGGCGGCGTAGACGAACCCGCGGGAGGCTGCGGCCGTGGCCGCCAGCCGGGCGTCGGTGGACGACGGCGCCACCAGGAACACCCGGTCCAGCCCGGTGCGGTCGGTGGCGGCGATCCACGCAGCGGCCTCGTCGGGGATCAGGTCGGGGGTGATCGCCCCGGCTCCCCCGGCGGCGGCCAGGTCGTCGGCGAACCGGTCGACGCCGTAGCGCTCGATCGGGTTCCAGTAGCTCATCACGACCGGCACCGCACCGGCGTCGACCACCGCCCGCACGGCGCGGAGCACGTCGGCCATCCCCACCCCGGCCCGGACGGCGACGTCCACGGCCTGCTGGATGACCGGCCCGTCCATGCCCGGGTCGGAGTAGGGGACGCCGATCTCGACGATGTCCGCCCCGCCCTCGACCGCGGCCACCATCGCCTCGATCGAGCCGTCGACGTCGGGGTAGCCGACCGGCAGGTAGGCGATCAGCGCCGCGCGCGACTCGGCGCGGGCGGCGGTGATCCGGGTCGCGAGCAGACTCATGCCTGCTCCCCCGCCCGCTCCGCGGGAACGGCCTCGCCGTTTGCCACGGCACCCTCGGTGGGCTGCTGGTCGGTGTCCATCCCGGGGCCGGGGTCGACCTCCTCGCCGTCGCCGAGCCCGAACCAGGTCGAGGCGGTCTCCACGTCCTTGTCCCCGCGGCCGGAGAGGTTGACCAGCAGCACGGCGTCCGATCCCAGCTCGCGGCCGACCTGCATCGCCCCGGCCAGCGCGTGCGCCGACTCGATCGCCGGGATGATCCCCTCGGTGCGGCACAGCAGCGCGAAGGCCTCCATCGCCTGCGCGTCGGTGACCGGCCGGTACTCGGCCCGCCCGATGTCGTGCAGGTAGGAGTGCTCCGGCCCGACGCCGGGGTAGTCCAGGCCGGCCGAGATGGAGTGCGACTCGATGGTCTGCCCGTTCTCGTCCTGCAGCAGGTAGCTGCGGGCGCCGTGCAGCACCCCGGGGTCGCCCCCGGTGATCGACGAGGCGTGCCGCCCGGTCTCCACGCCGTCGCCACCGGCCTCCAGGCCGATCAGCCGGACGCCCTCGTCGGGCACGAACGCGGTGAAGATGCCGATCGCGTTGGAGCCGCCGCCGACGCAGGCGAGCACCGCGTCGGGCAGCCGGCCCAGCCGGTCGAGCAGCTGCCCGCGCGCCTCGTCGCCGATGACCCGCTGGAAGTCGCGGACCATCGCCGGGAAGGGGTGCGGGCCGGCGACGGTGCCGAACACGTAGTTGGTGGTCTCCACGTTGGTGACCCAGTCGCGGAACGCCTCGTTGATGGCGTCCTTGAGGGTGCGCGAGCCGGTGGTGACCGGGACGACCTCGGCGCCGAGCAGCCGCATCCGGGCGACGTTCAGCGCCTGGCGCCGGGTGTCCTCCTCGCCCATGTAGATGGTGCAGGACAGCCCCATCAACGCCGCGGCGGTGGCGGTGGCGACGCCGTGCTGGCCGGCGCCGGTCTCGGCGATGACCCGGGTCTTGCCGATCCGCTTGGTCAGCAGCGCCTGACCCAGCACGTTGTTGATCTTGTGCGAGCCGGTGTGGTTGAGGTCCTCGCGCTTGAGCAGCACGGTGGCGCCGCCGCAGTGCTCGGCGAACCTCGGGACGGCGGTGATCGGGCTGGGCCGGCCGGTGTAGTCGCGCTGCAGCTCGGCGAACTCGGTGAGGAACGCGGGGTCGACCCGCATCGCCTCGTAGGCCTCGGTGAGCTCGTCGAGGGCGGCGATCAGCGCCTCGGGGACGAAGCGGCCGCCGTAGGGGCCGAAATGCCCGGTCGCGTCCGGCCACTCCGGACGCGCCGCATCATCGCGGGAACTGGCGTCGAGGACGTCAGGGGCCGGAGGGTGCGCGGAGAGGGTCACGTACCCAGCTTGACACGGCTGACACGGGAAGCGGGCGGGGGTCCCCGGATGGGTTCAGCGGGTCGTGCGCGGGGTGGCCGGGTGCGAACCGGCGGTGACCAGATCGGCGACGGCCTGCCGCGGGTCGCCCGCGGTGACCAGGCCCTCGCCGACGAGCACCGCGTCGGCGCCGGCCCCGGCGTAGCTGATCAGGTCGTGCGGCCCGCGGACGCCGGACTCGGCGATCTTGACCACCTCGCTGGGCAGCCCGGGGGCGATCCGCTCGAAGGTGGAGCGGTCGACCGACAGCGTGGTCAGGTCGCGGGCGTTCACCCCGATCACCGACGCGCCGGCGGCGAGCGCCCGGTCGGCCTCGGCCTCGCTGTGCACCTCGACCAGCGCCGTCATGCCGAGCGACTCGATCCGCTCCAGCAGCCCGGTGAGCACCGGCTGCTCGAGCGCGGCCACGATCAGCAGGACCAGGTCGGCACCGTGGGCGCGGGCCTCGTGCACCTGGTAGCTGCTCACCACGAAGTCCTTGTTCAGCACCGGGACGTCGACGGCGGCGCGGACGGCGGCCAGGTCGGCGTGCGAGCCGCCGAACCGGCGCCCCTCGGTGAGCACGCTGATCACCCGGGCACCACCGGCGGCGTACTGCGCGGCCAGCGCGGCCGGGTCGGTGATCGCAGCGAGGTCGCCCTTGCTCGGGCTGCGGCGCTTGACCTCGGCGATCACCCCGACCCCCGGCGCGCGCAGCGCGGCGAGGGCGTCCAGCGCCGGGCGGGCGTCGCGGGCAGCGGCCTGCACCTCCGGGAGCGGCACCGCGGCCTGCCGCGCGGCGACGTCCTCACGGACGCCCGCCACGATGTCGTCGAGGACGCTCATGACCCCTCCTCGCAACCCCACATCATGTGCCACCGGATCGGCTCCCACCACCGGGAGTCGGTGAGATCACTGTAGAGGCGCCCCCCGGGGCCCTCGGCCGGGGGCCGGGCGCCGTGCTGGAACGGCTCCGGTGTAAGGCCGCACGGCGACGAGGGGGACCCCGTCCTCGTCGTCCCACGCATGCTCCGGCGAGCCTCGGGACGGGCCCGGGGCACCGGGGTTCTCACTCCGTCGGGTCCTCGCCCCGGTCCAGCGCCTTCCAAGCGGCCTGGTGGCGGTCCTCGTCGGTGGCCGGGCGGGCCGGCGCGGCACCGGCGGTCGTGCGCTCGTACCGCCGGCCCATGCCCGGCCAGCTCCCGCCACGCAGCACCACGAACACCCCGACCAGGAGGGCCAGGACGCCCGCGGCGACGGTGACCGCCGGCCAGCCGGCCGCCACGTCGACGGTGACCGGGCCCGCTCCCCGGCCGACCGCGGGCAGCTCGGTCGAGATCTCCTCGAGCCCACCGCCCAGCGCCCGGACGCCGGACCAGGCCAGCGCACCCCCGGCGGCGGCGACGAGCAGGCCGACGACCGCACGGGCCGTACCGCGGACGGCGATCACCGCCACGGCGGCGGCGAGCAGCAGCAGCCCGCAGGCGGCGACCAGCGGCGCCGCGTCCGCGCCGGTGAGCACCGCCGTGGTGGGCGGCAGGGGTGGTTGGCGGACGATCGTGACGTCGGCCCACGGCTGCCCGGACGCCGAGAGCGCCAGCCCGCCGGCCAACGCGCTGCCGAGCACCGCGACCGTGAGCTCCCGCCGCGCCCCGGAGGTGCTGCTCACGGGAGCTCCCGCAGCCCCTCCGCCGTCGCGATCGCCGAGAGCACCGCGCGCGCCTTGTGCCGGGTCTCGGCCTCCTCGGTGGCCGGGTCGCTGTCGGCGACGATCCCGGCGCCGGCCTGCACGTAGGCCCGGCCGTCGTGCAGCACGGCGGTGCGGATGGCGATCGCCATGTCCATGTCGCCGCTGGCGTCGACGTAGCCGACAGTGCCCGCGTACAGCGCCCGCCGGGTCGGCTCCAGGGACTCGATGACCTCCATCGCCCGCGGCTTGGGCGCCCCCGAGACGGTGCCGGCCGGGAAGGTCGCGTCGAAGACGTCGAGGGCGTCGCGGCCCGGGGACACCTGCCCGGCGACGGTCGACACCAGGTGCATGACGTGGCTGTAGCGCTCCACCCGCATGAAGTCCGCCACCTCCACCGAGCCGGGCACGCACACCCGGCCGAGGTCGTTGCGGGCCAGGTCGACGAGCATCACGTGCTCGGCGCGCTCCTTGGGGTCGGCGAGGAGCTCCTCGGTGAGCCGCACGTCGTCCTCCGGCGTCGCGCCGCGGGGGCGGGTGCCGGCCGGCGGGTGCACCACGGCCCGCTCCCCCGTCACCGTCACCAGCGCCTCCGGTGAGGAGCCGACGACGTCGAACGGCGACTCCCGGCCGGCGAAGCGCAGCAGGTACATGTACGGCGAGGGGTTGCTGGCCCGCAGCACCCGGTACAGGTCCAGCGCATCGACGTCGGTGGCCAGCTCGAAGCGCTGGGCGAGCACGGTCTGGAACACGTCACCGGCCCGCACGTGCTCCCGCACCCGCTCCACGCCGGCCTCGTACTCCCCCGGCGCCATGTTGCTGCTGACCGGCGGGGCATCGGCGGTGGTGAGCGTCGCGACCGACGGGGGCACCGCCGAGGTCAGGTCCGCGGCCATCGCGTCGAGCCGGGCGACGGCGTCGTCGTGGGCGTCCGGCCCGGCGGCCAGCGCGTTCGCGATGAGCAGCACCGTGCCGTCGGTGTGGTCGAGCACGGCGAGGTCGGTGACCAGCATCAGCGCGAGCTCGGGCATCCCGAGGTCGTCGGTGCTGGTCTCCGGCAGCCGCTCCAGCCGGCGGACGACGTCGTAGCCGAGGTAGCCGACCAGCCCGCCGGTCAGCGGCGGCAACCCGGGCGTGCGCGGCGAGCGGAGCCGCCGGGCCAGGGTGCGGACGGCGGCCAGCGGGTCGGCGGGCAGGTCGTCGGTGAGCCCGGGCAGCGGGTCGCCCACCCACGTCGTGGCACCGTCGCGCTCGGTCAGCGTGCCGGCGCTGCGCACCCCGACGAAGCTGTACCGGGACCACTGCTTGCCCTGCTCGGCCGACTCCAGCAGCACCGTGCCGGGCCGGTTGCGGGCCAGCTTCCGGTACAGGCCGACGGCGGTCTCGCCGTCGGCCAGCAGCCGGCGGGTGACCGGCACGACCGGGGCGGTCGCGGTGAGGAACTCCGCCCGCGAGGGCGTGGTGTCACCGAGCCGCACCGGGCACCTCCAGCGGACGGTGGAAGCAGCTGCGCTCGCCGGTGTGGCAGGCGGGACCCTCCTGGTCGACCAGGAGCAGGAGCGCGTCGCCGTCGCAGTCCAGCCGGACGTCGCGCACCCACTGCCGGTGGCCCGACGTCTCCCCCTTGACCCAGTACTCCTGCCGGCTGCGCGACCAGTAGGTGGCCCGGCCGGTGGTCAGCGTGCGGCGCAGCGCCTCGTCGTCCATCCAGGCGACCATGAGCACCTCGGCGGTGTCGTGCTGCTGGACGACCGCGGCGACCAGGCCGGCGGGGTCGCGGCGGAGCAGGCCGGCGACCGCCGGGTCGAGCCGGGGACCGGAGGGGGCGGACATGCCGTTGATCGTCCCACCCGGCCGCGAGCGCGCCGTCAGCCCCTGCGCATCAGCCCTCGCGACTCGCGGCCGCCCGCTGCCAGGCGACCGCGTCGGGGAGGACGGTGAGCCCGGCGGCGGCGATGCCGAGCGCGCCGTAGACCACCGGCAGCACCACCACGGCCTCACCGATCGGCGCGGTGGTGCTGGTCAGCACCACCACCCAGTAGACCGAGAGGCACAGCTGGCCGGCAGCCGCTGCCCACAGCCACTCCCGGCGTCCGCCGGACAGCGCGGTCAGCCCGCCGACCACGAAGAGCGCGACGACGAGGAGCTGCACCAGGGCGATCCACGGCCCGATGCCGGCCGAGGGCCCGCGGGTGACCGCCAGCAGCGCGCTGAACGCCATCGCGTAGACGGTGCCGACGAGGGTGAGCAACGCCGAGCCGAAGGCGAGCACCGCCGCGCCGACGACGACGCCGGGACGGCGGGGTCCGCGGGCGAACGGCGGCGCGTAGCCGCCCCAGCCCGGGTACGGCGGCTGGCCCGGGTACGGCGGCTGCCCGGGGTACGGCGGCGCCCACTGCGGCGCCGGGCCCCACTGCTGGTGCGCCGCCGGCGGCGGCCCCCACGGCTGCGGCGACCCCGGCTGCTGGTCCCACGGCTGCCCGGTGGGCGGCGGCCCACCGTAGGGCGGCTGGCCGGGCGGGGGGACGGCGTCCCAGTCCGGAGAGCTCACAGGCTCGCCGCCAGCGCCCGGCCGGCGACCCGGCCGGAGAACAGGCAGCCGCCCAGGAAGGTGCCCTCCAGCGACCGGTAGCCGTGCATCCCACCCCCGCCGAAGCCGGCGACCTCCCCGGCCGCGTACAGGCCGGGGAACGGCTCGCCGTCGGCACGCAGCACCCGCCCGGCGAGGTCGGTCTCCAGCCCGCCCAGGGTCTTGCGGGTGAGCAGGTTGAGCCGGACGGCGATCAGCGGGCCGGCGTCGGGGTCGAGCAGCCGGTGCGGGGCCGCGACCCGGATCAGCTTGTCGCCGAGGAAGGAACGGGCCTGGCGGACGGCGGTGACCTGGGCGTCCTTGGTGAACCGGTTCGCGACCTCCCGGTCGCGGGCGACGACCTCCCGCTCGACGGTCGCCAGGTCGACGTGCGGGGTGTCGCCGGTGAGCCGGTTCATCCCGGCGACCAGCTGCGGCAGCGTGGGGGCGACGACGAAGTCCTCGCCGCGGTCCAGGAAGGCCTGCACCGGCGCGGCGGCGCCGCTGCGCACCCGGGTGAGCAGCAGCTTCAGGTCCTTGCCGGTGAGGTCGGGGTTCTGCTCGGAGCCGGAGAGGGTGAACTCCTTCTCCACGATCTTCCGGGTGAGCAGGAACCAGGTGTGCTCGTGCCCGGTCGTGCCGATGTGCGCGAGCGTGCCGAGGGTGTCGAAGCCGGGGAACAGCGGCACCGGCAGCCGGGTGCCGGTGGCGTCCAGCCAGAGAGAGGAGGGGCCGGGCAGGATCCGGATGCCGTGCCGCTCCCAGACGGGCGAGTGGTTGGCGATCCCCTCGGTGTAGTGCCACATCCGGTCGGGGTTGATCACGGAGCCGCCGGCGGCCTCGGTGATCTGCAGCATCCGGCCGTCGACGTGCGCGGGGACGCCGGAGAGCAGCCGCTGGGGCGCCGGGCCGAGCCGGGCCGGCCAGTTGCGCCGGACCAGGTCGTGGTTGGCGCCGATGCCGCCGGCGGCGACGACGACGGCCTGCGCGGAGAGGTCGAACTCCCCGACCTCGACCCGCGAGCTGGCCACCCCGCGGGCGACGTCGCTGGGCTCGAGCACCGCGCCCCGGACGCCGGTGACCGCGCCGTCGGTGACGACCAGCCCGTCGACCCGGTGCCGGTGGCGGACGTCGACGAGCCCGCGGCCGGCGGCGGCGACGACCCGTTGCGCGAAGGGGGCGACCACCCCGGGGCCGGTGCCCCAGGTGACGTGGAAGCGGGGCACCGAGTTGCCGTGGCCGGTGGCGGTGTAGCCGCCGCGCTCGGCCCAGCCGACCACCGGGAAGAAGCGCACGCCCAGGCCGTGCAGCCAGGCGCGCTTCTCCCCTGCGGCGAACCGCAGGTAGGCCTCGGCCCACTGCCGCGGCCAGTGGTCCTCGGCGCGGTCGAACCCGGCGGTGCCGAACCAGTCCTGCCGGGCGAGCTCCAGGGAGTCGCGCACCCGCAGGCGACGCTGCTCGGGGGTGTCGACGAGGAACAGCCCGCCGAAGGACCAGTGCGCCTGCCCGCCCAGCGACGTCGCGGGCTCCTGGTCCAGCAGCAGCACCCGCTTGCCGGCCTCGGCCAGCTCGGCCGTGGCGACCAGCCCGGCCAGCCCCGCTCCCACCACGATCACGTCAGCGTCGGTGCTCACCACCGCGACGGTAGCGGGCGCGCGGCGCGGAGGGCGCCCGACAACCCGCGCGGGCCCATTCCCGCACCGGGCGCTGCGCGGCGAGCACCAGCCCACCCAGCGGCCCGACGGCCAGCAGCAGCGGCGAGGCCGCCGCCGAGCCGCCACCGAGCAGCCCGAAGAGGCCGGCGAGCAGCAGCAGCCCGATCAGGGGCAGCAGGCAGGCCAGCAGGAGCAGCAGCCAGCCGGGCAGCGGCCCCAGGCCGGTGCCGCGCCAGACCAGCACCGCCCCGAGGACGGCGAGGGCGGCCAGCGCCACCGGCCCCGGCAGGTGCCAGCCCCAGCCGGGGTCGGCTTCCCACAGCAGCCAGCCCAGCCACAGGTCCTCGACGGCGACGAGCAGGCCGAGCACCGCCGCGAACGGGGCGGCCTGCGGCCGGGTGGGTGCGGCGGGCGCGACGGTGAAGCCACGGCCGACCGGCCGGCGAGGCTGGGGCTGACAGGAGCGGGCCTGCGGCCGGGACGACGGCATGCCCGGAGGGTAGGACGACCCCCCTGACGCTCAGCTGGGCAGCGGCTGGACGGCGGCTGCCGGTTCCGGCTGCCGACCGGAGCTGCGCCGCCAGGAGGCGTGCAGCCGGGCGTAGGGACCCTCGCTGTCGACCAGCTCGGCGTGCGTGCCGCGCTGCACGACCCGGCCGGCGTCGACGACGAGCACCTCGTCGGCCCGCTCCGCCGTGGACAGCCGGTGGGCGATGGTCAGCGTCGTCCGCCCGTCGGTGAGCGCGTCCAGGGCCCGGGTCAGCCGCATCTCGGTGGCCGGGTCGACGGCGCTGGTCGCCTCGTCGAGCACCAGCAGGTCGGGGTCGGCGACGTAGGCGCGGGCGACGGCGACCAGCTGCCGCTCGCCCGCGCTGAGCGACTCCCCGCGCTGGCCGACCGGGGTGGCCACGCCGTCGGGCAGGCCGGCCACCCAGTCACCCAGGCCGAGCTCGTCGAAGGCGGCGCCCACCTGGGCGTCGGTCGTGCCGGGCCGGCCGTAGCGGACGTTGTCGGCTACCGTGGCGTCGAAGAGGAAGCCGTCCTGGGGCACCATCACCACCCGCTGGCGGAGCGAGGCGAAGGCGACCTCGTCCAGCGGGACCCCGCCGACCAGCACGCGTCCCTCCGTGGGGTCCATCAGCCGGGTGACCAGCTTGGCGAAGGTGGTCTTGCCCGAGCCGGTCTCCCCGACGATCGCCACCCGGGTGCGCGCGGCGATCGTCAGGTCGACGTCGTCGAGCGCCTTGGCGCCGCCGGCGGCGTAGGCGAACGAGACGTGCTCGAACCGCACGTCCAGGGAGCCGGGGGGCAGTGACCGCCCGCCCTCGGGGTCGCGGACGTCGGGCTCGGTGTCGAGCACGTCGAGCACCCGGCGGAACCCGGCGACGGCGTTCTGCGCCTCGTTGAGCACCTCGCTGGCGGTCTGCACCGGCGCCACGAAGAGGGTGACCAGGAAGAGGAAGGCGACCAGGGTGCCGGCGCTGATGTCCCCGGCGACGCCCAGCAGCACGCCGACGACCACGACCGCGGCGTTGGCGACCGCGGCCACCAGCTCGCCGCTGACGTAGACGCCGGCGGTGACCTTCTGCGCGTCGACGGAGGCGCGGTAGTGCCGGTCGATGGCGCGGTCGATGCGGGCCGCCGTCCGGGCCCGGATGCCGTAGGCGCGCACCGTGGGCGCGCCGACGACGGACTCCCCGACGGCGGCCAGCACGTCCCCGACCCGCTCGCGCACGACGCCGTAGGCCGCGGCCAGCCGCTTGGCGAACCACTTGACCGCGATCGCCAGCGGCACGAAGCAGGCCAGCACCAGCAGGGTGAGCTGCCAGGAGTAGACCGCCATCACCACGGTGGCGACGACGAGCTGGCCGACGCTGACCAGGCCGAGGACACCGCCCCACTGCATGAACACCGACAGCTGGTCGATGTCGCTGGTGACCCGGGAGACCAGCGAGCCGCGCCGCTGACCCTGCTGGTGGAGCACCGAGAGGTCGTGCACGTGCCGGAAGGCGCGCACCCGGAGCCCGGCGAGCGCGGTCTCGGTGGTGCGGAACAGCCGCACGTTCATCCGGTAGACCGCGACACCGGTGACGACCACGACGACCGCGGAGACGAGCACCAGCTCGCGGACCAGCGGGATGTCCGGGCCACCGGGCGCGCCGAGCCCGCGGTCGAGCACCTGCTGGACGGCGATCGGCACGACCACCCGGCCGGCGGTGGCGATCAGCGCGAGCAGGAAGGTGACCGGCAGGCCCTGGCGGAACTCCGGCATCATCCGCAGGCCGCGGCGGAGGGTGGCGGTGGCGCTCTCCGGCCGGCGGTCGGCGGCCAGCACGACGTCGCCGTCCCCGGGAGTCTCCATCGTGCTCACGCCTGCGCCTCCGCGGGTGCGCGATCGGCCGCTGGGTCGCCGGGCTCCTGGTAGGCGCGGACGAGCCGCGCGTAGCCGGGCACCTGCGCGAGCAGCTCGGGGTGGCTGCCGCGGGCGACCAGGCGCCCGCGCTCCAGCCAGACGACCTCGTCGGCAAGGGCGATGGTGGCCTGGCGGTAGGCGACGACGACGACCGTGGCCGGGCGGTCGGCGGCGCGCAGCGCGTCGAGGATGCGGGCCTCCACGGCGGGGTCGACGGCGCTGGTGGCGTCGTCGAGCACGAGCAGCCGGGGCCGGCGGACGACGGCGCGGGCCAGGGCGAGGCGCTGGCGCTGGCCGCCGGAGAGGCTGGCGCCGCGCTCCCCGACCCGGGTGTCCAGGCCGTGCGGGAGCCGGGCGACGAAGTCGTCGGCCGCGGCGATCCGGAGCGCTTCGTGCACCTGCGCGTCGGTGAAGTCGCCGCCCAGGGTGATGTTGTCGCGCACGGTGTCGTCGAAGAGGAAGGTCGACTGGGCCACGAACGCCACCTGGTCGCTGACCTCGCCCTCGCGCAGGGTGCGCAGGTCGACGTCGTCGAGCAGCACGTCCCCGCGCTGCGGGTCGACCAGGCGCACGAGCAGGCCGGCGAGGGTCGACTTGCCCGCGCCGGTGGGCCCGACGACGGCGAGGGTGCGGCCGGCGGGCACGTCGAAGGTGACGTCGTCCAGCGTCGGCCGGGGGGCGCCCGCGTAGCCGAAGCCCACCTCACGCAGGCCGACGGTGGCGCCGCGGTCACCGTCGGGCGCGGCGTCCGGGCCGTGCGGGATCTCACCGGTGGCCTCCAGCACCGGCGTGACCCGGTCCCAGCCGGCCAGCGCGCGCGGCAGGTCGGCCAGCACCCAGCCGATGGCGCGGATCGGCAGCGCCAGCAGCGTGAACAGGTAGGCGATGGAGACCAGGTCACCGGCGCCGGTGGCACCGGCGGCGACGCGCTCGGCGCCGACCAGCAGCACGGCGAGGGTGCCGAGGTTGGGCAGGGCCTCCATGAGCGGGTCGAACAGGCCGCGCACCCGGCCGACGGCGACCAGGCTGTCGCGGAGCTCGTCGGCCCGGGAGCCGAAGCGCGCGGTCTCGTCGGCCTCCCGACCGAGGGTCTTCACCACCAGGGCGGCGTCGAAGCTCTCGTGGGCGATCTCGCTGACCTCGGCGCGCAGCTGCTGAGCGCGGGCCATCCGCGGGCTCATCACCTGGCTGTAGACGGCGTTGATCACGAAGACCAGCGGGAAGACGACGAAGCCGACCACCGCCAGCAGCGGGTCGGTGAGGACCAGCGCCGCGATGGTGATCGCGATCATGACCAGCGCGCCGCAGGCGAAGGGCAGCGGGGCCACGAAGAACCAGGCGGCCTCGACGTCGGAGTTGGCGTTGGACAGCAGCTGCCCCGTCGGGTGGCGCTGGTGCCAGGACAACGGCAGCCGCAGGTACTGGCCGGTGACCCGCCGGCGGTACTCGGCCTGCAGCCGGTAGCTCATGATCCCGGCGAAGAGCCGGCGGCCGAGGATGCCGACGATCTTCAGCAGGGCGACGACGACGATCACCAGCGCGGCCAGGGCGAGGGCGCCGGCGGTGGTGTCGCCCTCGTCGAGGGCCGGGAGCAGCACCCGCTCGGTGATCCCGCCGATCACGTAGGCGCTGGCGACGGTCATCGCGCCGTAGAGGCTGCTGCCCAGCACGGCGAGGGTGAAGATGCCCGGCTGCCCGGCGATGGCCCGCCCGACGTGACGGACGCCGCGGCGGACCACGGCGTCTCTGCGGCGCGGCACGGGGCCTCCTGTCGGTGGTGCGGGCGGTGTCCGCAGCGTACCCGGGTT
The DNA here is from genome assembly GCF_054050925.1 of Modestobacter sp. SYSU DS0657. Taxonomy (NCBI): domain Bacteria; kingdom Bacillati; phylum Actinomycetota; class Actinomycetes; order Geodermatophilales; family Geodermatophilaceae; genus Modestobacter; species Modestobacter sp. SYSU DS0657. The sequence goes on from NZ_JBJHAG010000020.1 coordinate 26,646, forward strand.
GTTTACCCGGCCTAATCGGTTTCCGGGCCCGGCCGTCTCGCTCCGGACCCCACCGTCTCGTTCCGGGCCCCGTCCGGAGCGGAGCTGGCATAGCCTCGGGGCGTGCCTCTTCCCTCCGTGCCCGTGTCCCGGTCGGAGCGAGCGGCGCTGGCGGACCTGCTCGAGGAACTGGGTCCCGACCAGCCGACCCGGTGCGCCGGGTGGACCACCCGCGACCTCGCCGCGCACCTGGTGGTGCGCGACCGCCGCCCGGACTCGATGCCCGGGTTGGCCGTCGGTGGGCCGTTCGCGACGTGGACCCAGCGCGTGCAGCAGCGGACCGGCGCCGCCCGCGACTGGCCCGAACTGGTGGCCGCGCTCCGCTCCGGACCACCGAGGTGGCTGCCGGGGTCCTGGCCGGTGGTCGACCGGCTGCTGAACACCACGGAGCTGGTGATCCACCACGAGGACGTGCGGCGCGCCCAGCCGGACTGGTCGCCGCGGGAGCTGCCCCGCGACGTGCAGGACCAGCTGTGGAAGGCCGTGCCGTTCCTGGCCCGGGGCCGGGAGGCGGCTCGCACCGAGGGTGGGGTGATGGTGCGCCGCAGCGACGTCCCCGACGGCGCCCCGGGCAGCGAGCGGCGGCTGCGCAAGGGCACCCCGACCACGACCGTGGTGGGTGCCCCGCTCGAGGTGCTGCTCTGGGTGAGCGGCCGCCAGGACGTCGCCTGCGTGGACCTGACCGTCGAGTGACCGCCGCGGCGGTCGATCAGCGGGTCCCCGCCAGGTGACGGCGAGGGCTGGGGCGCTCCGCTGAGCACTGTGCGCCGAGGGTTTACTCCGGCTGCGGGATCGGCCCGGAGTGCACAGTGCTCCGGGGTACGGCGCTCAGCGCAGCGGGTGGTCGGTCTCCTGGCGGATCGGTGCCCCGGCGGCGGTCAGGCCGGCCTTGACGTCGCCGACCCGCAGCTGCCCGAAGTGGAAGACGCTCGCGGCGAGCACCGCGTCCGCGCCGGCCTCGACCGCGGGCGGGAAGTGGTCGACCGCCCCTGCTCCCCCGCTGGCGATCAGCGGCACGGTGACCTCGCGGCGCACCGCACGGATCAGCTCGGTGTCGAAGCCGGCCCGGGTGCCGTCGGCGTCCATCGAGTTCAGCAGCACCTCGCCGACCCCGAGCTCGGCGGCCTGCACGACCCACTCGACGGCGTCCCGGCCGGTGCCCCGGCGGCCGCCGTGCGTGGTGATCTCGAAGCCCGAGTCGGTGACCGCGCCGTCGCGCACCCGGCGGGCGTCCAGCGACAGCACCAGCACCTGGTTGCCGAACCGGTCGGCGATCTCGGCGATCAGCTCCGGCCGCGCGACGGCGGCGGTGTTCACCGCGACCTTGTCGGCGCCGGCGCGCAGCAGCTTGTCGACGTCGCCGACGCTGCGCACTCCCCCGCCGACGGTGAGCGGGATGAAGACGCTCTCCGCGGTGCGCCGGACCACGTCGTAGGTGGTCTCGCGGTCACCGGAGCTGGCGGTGATGTCCAGGAAGGTCAGCTCGTCGGCGCCCTCGGCGTCGTAGACCCGGGCCATCTCCACCGGGTCGCCGGCGTCGACGAGGTCGACGAAGTTCACGCCCTTGACCACCCGGCCGGCGTCGACGTCCAGGCACGGGATCACGCGGACCGCGAGGCTCATGCCCCTGCTCCCCGGACGGCGTCGGCCTCGATCTCCACCAGCATCGCCGGGTCGATCAGGGCAGCCACCTGCACCATCGCGGTGGCCGGCCGGACCAGGCCGAAGAACTCCCCGTGCACCCGCCCGACCTCCTCCCAGCGGCTGATGTCGGTGACGTACATCCGGGTGCGCACGACGTCGCCGAGGGTGAAGCCGGCCTCGTCCAGCGCCCGCTGGATCCCGCCGAGGGCCACCCGGGTCTGGCCGGCGGCGTCCCCGGGGTACGCCACGACGCCGTCGGCGCTCGCCGTCGTCCCGCTCACCCAGGCGCTGTCGCCCGCGACGACGACCCGGCTGTAACCGACGACGTCCTCCGACGGCGCGCCGGAGCCGATCCGCAGGGCGCTCACTCGGCGGTCACCGCGAGCGCCTCGGGCAGGGTGAACGCCCCGGCGTACAGCGCCTTGCCGACGATCGCGCCCTCCACACCCACCTCGGTCAGCCCGGCGAGGGCGCGGATGTCGTCGAGGGAGCTGACGCCGCCGGAGGCGACCACCGGGCGGGGGGTGGCCGCGCAGACCTCGCGCAGCAGGTCCAGGTTCGGGCCGCGCAGGGTGCCGTCCTTGGTGATGTCGGTGACGACGTAGCGGGCGCAGCCCTCCTCGTCGAGCCGGGCGAGGGTCTCGTAGAGCTCGCCGCCCTCCTTGGTCCAGCCCCGGGCGGCCAGCCGGGTGCCGCGCACGTCCAGGCCCACGGCGATCCGGTCGCCGTGCTCGGCGATCGCCCGGGCGCACCACTCCGGCGACTCCAGCGCCGCGGTGCCCAGGTTCACCCGCCGGCAGCCGGTGGCCAGCGCGGCGGCGAGCGACTCGTCGTCCCGGATGCCCCCGGACAGCTCCACGTCGACGTCGAGCTCCCCGACCACGCGGGCCAGCAGCTCACGGTTGGAACCCCGCCCGAACGCGGCGTCGAGGTCGACCAGGTGCACCCACTCCGCCCCGTCGCGCTGCCAGGCCAGCGCGGCCTCCAGGGGGTCGCCGTAGGAGGTCTCGCTCCCGGCCTCCCCCTGCACCAGACGGACGGCGAGGCCGTCGGCGACGTCGACGGCGGGGAGCAGCTGCAGCTTCGGCACGGGTCCAGCCTAGGGAACACCGCCGACGGGCCCGTCGGACCGCTGCGGCAGGGTGTCCGCATGGAGTTCAGGGACGTCGTCCGGCGCCGCCGCATGGTGCGCGACTACGACCCCGACCGGCCGGTGCCGCCGGAGGTGCGCGACCGGTTGCTCGACCACGCGATCCGGGCGCCGTCGGCCGGGTTCAGCCAGGGCTGGGCGTTCCTGGTGCTGGAGACCGCCGAGGAGCGCGACCGGTTCTGGGCCGCCACCACCGACGGCGGCACCCCCGACGGCTGGCTGACCCGGATGCGGCGGGCGCCGCTGCTGATCGTGCCGTTCTCGTCCAGGGACGCCTACCTGGACCGGTACGCCGAGCCCGACAAGGGCTGGACCGACCGGGACGGGGCCCGCTGGCCGGTGCCGTACTGGCACGTCGACGCCGGCATGGCCTCGCTGCTGATGCTGCTCACCGCGGTCGACGAGGGCCTGGGCGCCTGCTTCTTCGGCGTACCGCCGGAACGGGTCGCCGCCCTGCGCGCCGCGTTCGGCGTGCCCGACTCCCACAGCCCGGTGGGGTGCCTGTCGATCGGCTACCCGGGCGGGGAGGACCGGCGGTCACCGTCACTCAGGCGGGGTCGCCGCGGCCTGGACGAGGTCGTGCACCGCGGCAGCTGGTGACTGGTTGACTGCTCCCGTGGCTGACGAGCAGACCTCCCGCGCCGTGCTGGTGACCGGCGCCTCCCGCGGCATCGGCCGCGCCATCGCGCTGGCCTTCGCCGCCCAGGGCGACCGGGTGGCGGTGCACTGGGGCGGCTCCCGGGAGCGCGCCGAGCAGGTGCTGGCCGAGCTGCCCGGCGCGGGGCACGTGCTGGTCCAGGCCGACCTCACCGACCCGGACGCCGTCGGGCGGATGGTCGACGAGGCCGCCGCGGCGCTGGGCGGCCTCCACGTGCTGGTGAACAACGCCGGCGTCTTCACCGCGCACCCGCCGCTGGAGACCGGCTACGACGAGTGGCAGGCGGCCTGGCAGCACACCCTGGCGGTGAACCTGGTGGGCCCGGCCAACGCCACCTTCCGCGCGCTGCCGCACCTCATCGCCGCCGGTGGCGGTGCTGTCGTCAACGTCTCGAGCCGGGGCGCCTTCCGCGGCGAGCCGAACAACCCGGCCTACGGAGCGAGCAAGGCCGGGCTCAACGCCTTCGGCCAGTCGATGGCGCTCGCGCTGGCGCCGCACGGCATCTCGGTGGGCACCGTGGCGCCCGGGTTCGTGCAGACCGAGATGGCCCGTGAGGTGCTCGACGGCCCGGGTGGGGACGCGGTGCGGGCGCAGTCCCCCTACGGCCGGGTCGCCCGGCCCGAGGAGGTCGCCTCGGCGGTGCTCTGGCTCGCCTCACCGGGGGCGCGGTTCTCCACCGGCACGATCATCGACGTCAACGGCGCCAGCTACCTGCGCAGCTAGGGCCTCACGGCAGCGTCTCCGCCGTCGACACCACCAGCAGGTCCGAGGTGTGCGTGCCGGCGATCCCGACGTCGTCCGGCCGTCCCGCGAAGCCGGGCACGTCGGCCAGCCCGTCGGTGCCGTCCAGCGCGCGCACCGTCACTGGCCCGTCGCCGGCCAGCCGGAAGGTGGCGGTGACCCCGTCGGCCGGCGGCGCGTGCACCGTCACGGTCAGCCGCTGCTCCCCCAGCACGCTGCCCGGCACGTCGCGCCCGAGCACCCCGCCGCCGGTCACCTCCGCACCGGAGACGTCGAGCACCAGCAGCCGCGCGTCGCGCTCGGAGGTCACCCGCACGGTCACCTCGCGGCCGCCGTGCACCGGCGTGCTCGTGGCCGCCACCCCGGGCGCCGGCAGGTCGGCGGCCTCGGCCGGGCCGGTGGCGACGTCCCCGGAGAAGACCGGGAAGGCCTCGGTCAGCCCTCCCGGGTCGGCGTCCGGCCCGGCCACGTACTCCGCCGTCCAGGGCACCGGGTCGTCCTCGGTGCTGATCCACCAGGCCTCCCCCGAGTCGGCGTCCAGGGCGTACATCAGCTGGGTCGGCGCCGGGTGCTCGGCGTCGAACCGGTCGACCACCAGCCCGGTGACGAGCAGCGCGGCGGCCACCCCGACGGCCACCCCGGGCACCAGCACCACGGCACGCCCGCGGGTCGGCGCGGCGGGGAAGAGCAGCTCGAACACCGGCAGCAGCACCAGCGCGAGCAGCACGGTGAACAGCGCCGGCGCCGCACCGGTGGCCAGGCCCAGGGCGGGGAAGAACAGCGCGATCGTGGGCGCGAGGACCAGCACGGCGGCCGCTCCGGCCCCCAGCGCCGCCACTGGCCGCACCCGACCCGGCCGGGCCAGCACCGCGACCACACCGGCCAACGCCGCGACGAGCGCGGGAACGGCCGCCAGGTAGGAGCCGCCGGGGGCCACCACCGCCAGCACGACGCCCAGCACGGCGAGCCAGCCGAGCCCGCCGGCGGCCAGCGCGCCGGCGCCCACCCGCCGGCGCAGCAGCGCGTACCAGGCCAGGACGACGGCGAGCACGAGCACCACCACCGCGCCCCGGTACCAGCCCGGCCGCCAGGGGTCGGTCATCCCGCCGTACCCCGGGCGCACCGCCACCAGCAGGGCCCACACCCCCTGGGCGGCCAGCGGCGCGGTGACCACCGGGACCACGGCCAGGGCGAACCCGGCCAGGGTGCGGCGCAGTGGCGTGCCGGCCCGCTGCTTCAGCACGACGGCGAGCGCGCCGACCGCTCCGACGGCGAGCAGCGCGACCGGCCACACCGTCCAGCCGGGCACGCGCAGCAGCCGGCCCAGCACCGGGAAGTAGGTCGCGTCCCCGGCCGCGGGCTCGGCGAGCTCGTCCAGGTCGGCCTGCGCCAGCTCACGGGTGAGCGCCAGGGTGTTGTCACCCACCGCCTGCAGGCTGCCGCGGTTCATCCGCGACGGCGTGTCCAGCGGCGTGTGGTAGGCCGCCGACCCGTCGATGTAGGCGGTGTTCAGCCCGGTGAAGCGGCCGCTGTCGAGGAACGGGCTGAAGTCGGTGTCGTTGGGCAGCAGCCGGTAGACCTCGACGGCGAAGCTGGTCGCCACCGGGTGCGGCGCCGCGCCGGCGAACACCCCGGCGAGCGCTGCGTTGCCGGTGGCCGTCTCGAACATCACCGGCGGGCCGCCGGTCCCGCGGGCCTCCAGGTTCAGCACCACCCCGCCGTCGTCGGCCAGCGGGTGGTCGCGGACGAACGCCTCGGCGCCGCAGAGGCAGGCCTCCTCGGCGTCGGTGAGCACGACGACGATGTCGTTGCGCAGCCGGGGCCCGGTGGTCAGCGCCCGGACCGTCTCCAGCACGGTGGAGACCCCGGCGGCGTCGTCGTTGCCGCCGGGCCCGTTCTCGACCGAGTCGTAGTGGGCGACCAGGAAGAGCCGGCCGCTGGGGTCGGTGCCGGGCAGCAGGCCCACGACGTTGCGGACCCGGGCGACCTCGAGCTCGCCGGGGCCGCCGGGGTTCGCGCCGACCGCGTCCTGCACCTGCGGGTCCAGCCCCAGCTCGGTGAGGCTGTCGACGAGGTGCTCGCGCACCCGGTCGTTGGCCGGGCTGCCGGTCACGTGCGTCTCGGCGGCGACCGTCTCGACGTGCTCGAACGCCCGCGCCGCGCTGAATGCACCGGCCGGGGCGTCGGCCGGGGCGGGGTCCGGCGGTTGCAGGACGGCGATGCTCAGCGCGGCCAGGGCAGCAAGGAGCAGCAGGACGACCAGGCCGAGCAGGCGGGCGGACCGCACGGGACACCTCCGACAGACGTGGGCCGGATCACCCTAGGGGTGACCTGGCCCACGCCGGGGGGACCTCAGTCGAGGGTGTCGAGCCAGTTCGTCAGCAGCTGGGCCCCGGCGTCGCCGCTCTTCTCCGGGTGGAACTGGGTGGCCGACAGCGGCCCGTTCTCCACCCCGGCGACGAACCGGTCGCCGTGCTCGGCCCAGGTGACCGCCGGCGGCGTGAGCCGCCCGGTGACCCCGGCCTCGGCGAGCGGGAACTCGCGGACCCCGTAGGAGTGCACGAAGTAGAAGCGCTGGTCCGCCAGCCCCGCGAAGAGGGTCGAGCCCTCCGGCGGCTGGACGGTGTTCCAGCCCATGTGCGGCAGCACCGGGGCGTGCAGCTGCTCGACCACGCCGGGCCACTCGCCGCAGCCGTCGGCGTCCTGGCCGTGCTCGACGCCCCGCTCGAAGAGGATCTGCATGCCGACGCAGATGCCGAGCACCGGCCGGCCGCCGGCCAGCCGCCGGCCGATCACCTTCGGACCATCGACGGCGCGCAGCCCGTCCATGCAGGCGGCGAACGCACCGACACCGGGGACGACGAGCCCGTCGGCGTCCAGCGCCGCCTGCGGGTCGGCGGTGACCGTGACGTCGGCACCTACGCGGGACAGCGCCCGCTCGGCCGAGCGGAGGTTGCCCGACCCGTAGTCGAGCACGACGACCTTCTTCACAGCACTCACGCTACCCAGCAGCCCCGCGCGGTCCGTCGGCATTCCCGGCGGGTCAGACCAGCCGGAGCACGCCGGCGGCCGTCGCCAGCAGGGCGGCGACCAGCAGCAGCACGGCGAACGCCACCTGCACGCCGGTCCGCCCGTCGGTGTCGGAGTCGGCCTTGAAGATGCTGTAGGCGCCGCCGAGCAGGAAACCGCCGACGATCATCAGCACGATCCCGAAGTTCATCCGGTTACAGCGCGCCCTTGGTGGAGGGGACGTCGCTGACCCGCGGGTCGATCGCCACCGCGGTGCGCAGCGCGCGGGCGAGCGCCTTGAACTGCCCCTCGACGATGTGGTGGGCGTCGCGGCCGGCGTAGAGCACCCGCACGTGCAGGGTGATCCGGGCGTTGAACGCGAAGGACTCGAGCACGTGCTTGGTCAGCGACGTCGGGTAGTCCGGCCCGATCATCGGCGTCATGGTCTCGGGTTCGGCGTGCACGAAGTACGGCCGGCCGGACAGGTCGACGGCGGCCTGCACCAGCACCTCGTCCATCGGGATGGTCGCGTCGCCGTAGCGGGTGATCCCGCGCTTGTCGCCCAGCGCCTCGGCGAAGGCCTGGCCCAGCGCGATCGCGACGTCCTCGACGGTGTGGTGGGCGTCGATGTGCAGGTCGCCGTCGGCGTGCACGGTCAGGTCGATGCCGCTGTGCTTGGACAGCGCGGTGAGCATGTGGTCGTAGAACCCGACCCCGGTGGCGACGTCGGACGTGCCGGTGCCGTCCAGGTCGAGCTCGACGACGAGCTTGGTCTCGCTGGTGGCCCGCTCGACGCGTGCAGTGCGGCTCATGAGCTCGAGTCTCCCTCAGTGGTGCGGTGGTCGGCGGCGATCTCACCCAGCGCGGTGAGGAACGCGTCGGTCTCCTCGGGGGTGCCGGCGGTGACCCGCAGCCAGCCGGGCAGCCCGACGTCGCGGACCAGCACGTCCCGGTCCAGCAGCGCCCGCCAGGCCGCGGACGCGTCGGCGAACCGGCCGAAGAGCACGAAGTTCGCGTCGCTGGGCACGCTGGTCAGCCCCAGGCCGGGCAGCGCCGCGACGATCCGGTCGCGCTCGGCCTTGACCGCGTCGACGGTGGCCAGCAGCGCGTCGGTGTGCGCCAGCGCCGTCCGGGCGGCGGCCTGGGTGAGCGAGCTCAGGTGGTAGGGCAGCCGGACCAGCTGGACGGCGTCGACCACCGCCGGGTCGGCCGCCAGGTAGCCCAGCCGCAGCCCGGCCATCCCGAAGGCCTTGCTCATGGTGCGGCTGACCACCAGCCTCGGCCGGCCGGCCAGCAGGGTGAGCGCCGAGGGCGTGCCGGCGCGGGCGAACTCGGTGTACGCCTCGTCGACGACCAGCACCCCGGGGGTGGCGTCGTACAGCTCGGCGATGGTGTCCAGCTCGACGGCGGTGCCGGTGGGGTTGTTCGGGCTGGTCACGAAGACGACGTCGGCGGCGACCTCGCGCACCTGGGCGGCGGCCCGCGCGGGGTCGATGGTGAAGTCCGCCCGGCGGTGCCCGTCGACCCAGCGGGTCGCGGTGCCGGCGCTGATGATCGGGTGCATCGAGTACGACGGGGTGAACCCCAGGGCCGTCCGCCCGCTGCCGCCGAAGGTCTGCAGCAGCTGCTGGAGCACCTCGTTGGAGCCGTTGGCCGCCCACACCTGCGCCGGGTCGACCGGCACGCCGCTGGTGCGGGTCAGGTAGGTGGCGAGGTCGGCCCGCAGCGCGGTGGCGTCGCGGTCGGGGTAGCGGTTGAGCCCGGGAGCCGCCTCGGCGAGCGCGGTGGCCAGGTCGGCCAGCAGCGGCGCGGGCAGCGGGTACGGGTTCTCGTTGGTGTTCAGCGCGTGCCGCACGGCCAGCTGCGGCGCGCCGTAGGGCGTGCGGCCGCGGAGCTCCGGGCGCAGCGGCAGGTCGTCCAGGGACGTCATCGGCCGCGGGCCCGGACGGCGGCCGCGTGCGCCGGCAGGTCCTCCGCTCCGGCCAGGGCGTCGATGTGCCCGGCCACCTCGGCCAGCGCCTGCTCGTCGTACTCGACCAGGTGGATGCCGCGCAGGAAGGTCTGCACGCTCAGCCCGCTGGAGTGCCGGGCGCAGCCGCCGGTGGGCAGCACGTGGTTGGAGCCCGCGGCGTAGTCGCCCAGGGACACCGGCGCCCACGGCCCGACGAACACCGCGCCGGCGTTGCGGACCCGCAGGGCGACCGCGCGGGCGTCCCGGGTCTGGATCTCCAGGTGCTCGGCGGCGTAGGCGTCGACCACGGCGAGGCCGGCGTCCAGGTCGTCGACGAGGACGACCCCGGACTGGCTGCCGCCCAGCGCCGTGGTGATCCGGTCGCTGTGCTTGGTGGCCGCCACCTGCGCGGGGAGCAGGTCGACGACCGCGTCGGCGAGCTGCTCGCTGGTGGTGACCAGCACCGCACCGGCCAGCGGGTCGTGCTCGGCCTGGCTGATCAGGTCGGCGGCGACGTGCACCGGGTCGGCGGTGTCGTCGGCCAGCACGGCGACCTCGGTCGGGCCGGCCTCGGAGTCGATGCCGATCAGCCCGCGCAGCAGCCGCTTGGCCGCCGTCGTGTAGACGTTCCCCGGGCCGGTGACCATGTCGACCGGCGCGCAGTCGCCGGCGCCGTAGCCGAACACGGCGATCGCCTGGGCCCCGCCGACGGCGTACACCTCGGTGACGCCCAGCAGCGCGCAGGCGGCGAGCACGCCCGGGTCGGGCAGCCCGCCGTTGTCCCGCTGCGGTGGGGTGGCCACCGCGATCGACTCGACCCCGGCGATCTGGGCCGGGACGACGTTCATCACCACCGAGCTCAGCAGCGGCGCGAGCCCACCGGGGACGTACAGCCCCACGCGGCGGACCGGCACCCAGCGCTCGGTGACCGTGCCGCCCCGGACGACGTCGGTGGTGACGTCGCTGCGCCGCTGGTCGGCGTGCACCCTGCGGACCCGGGCGATCGACTCCTCGAGCGCGGCGCGCAGGGTGGGGTCGATGCCGGCCAGCGCCTCGTCGAGGGCGGCCTGCGGAACGGTGAAGTCCTCGGCGTCGACGCCGTCGAACCGGGCGGTGATCTCGCGGACGGCCTGGGCACCGCGCAGGCGGACGTCCTCGCAGATCGGCCGCACGACCGCGAGGACCGAGTCGATGTCGGTGGCGGCGCGGGGCAGCAGGTGCGCGAGCTCACGCGGCCCGGGCAGCGCGGACCCACGCAGGTCGATGCGGGCGAGCACGAGGCACCTCCGGGGAGCGGTGAACGGCCTGTCAAGCGTAGTCGGCGGGTCCGACGCCCCCCGGTGGAGCCGGTCGGAGGCCTCCACCGGGGTGGAGCCGCCCGGTGTGGTCAGGTCCCCGGGCCGCCGTGCCCCTAGGCTCCCGGTGTGGGCGAGAGCCGTGCGGTGATCCCGCTGTTCCCGCTGGGGACCCCGCTGTTCCCGGGCGTCGTGCTGCCGTTGCAGATCTTCGAGCCGCGGTACCGCCGGCTGGTCGCCGAGCTGGGTGCGCTGCCCGAGGGGCCCGAGCGCCGGTTCGGCGTGGTCGCGATCCGCCAGGGCTGGGAGGTCGAGCAGGTCGCGCCGACCGAGGCGCTGTTCGACGTGGGCTGCACCGCGGTCCTCCGGCTCATCTCCCCCCGGCCCGACGGTGGCTACCGGGTGGTGGCCGTGGGCGGTGAGCGCTTCCGGTTGCTCGACGTGCTGCTCCCCGACCCGGACAGCGGCGAGCCGCCCTACCTGCGCGCCGAGGTCGAGTGGCTGGTCGAGGAGGAGGCCGCCGAGGAGGCGGCCGGGGACTCCGAGGCCGCCGGCGAGGGGCATCCGGCGGCCCTGACCGCCGCCGGCCCGGTCGACGGGCCCGCGGACGACCGCGCTGACGAGCTGGTCACCGACGTCGCCCGTGCTTCGCTGGAGCTGCTGGCGGGCAACGTCCGGGAGCTGTTCGCCCGCTACGTCGCCGACGTGGCGGTACGCCAGGGTGGCGGCGTCGGCGCGCTCCCGGAGGACGTGCTCGACGCGCTCACCGGGAACGCCGGCGACGGCGACGGCGACGCCGACGCCGACGGTGAGGACCTCGACCCGACCGGGGCGGCTGTGCGTGAGGTCAGCGACGACGCCCAGGGGCTGTCCTGGCTGGTCGCCTCGGCGGCGCTGCTCACCACCGACGACCGCCAGGCGCTGCTCGCGGAGTCGGCGACCCGTCGCCGGCTGACCATGGAGTCCCGGCTGCTCCGCCGCGAGCTCACCCTGCTGCGCACGCTGGGCGCGGTGCCCGTACCGCTGGCCCAGTTCGCCAGCCCGATGACCCCCAACTGAGGAAGGACCCGTCCACGTCACCCCTCGCCAGCTCGGGGGGGCTTCGGGACGGGGCGAGCGAGGCGTCAGGCCCGCGGGCGAGGGGGCGGGACCGGTGGCAGTGGTGGCCGGCCGGCCGGCGGCAGCTGGGCCACCGGCTGGTCGACCGGTTCGGCACGGCCCAGGTCGTCGCGCGCGGTGAGGGCAGTGGCCACCAGGTAGACCAGCACGGTGACGAACGGGCCCACGGCCAGGGCAGCGGTCGCCCCCAGCTCGACGCCGGTGGTCACCGTCGCGCCGACCCGGCCCAGCTCCTCCTCGGTCGGCCCGGGGGCCAGCCACTCCCCCAGCTGCCAGGCCACCAGGCCGGCGGCGAGCGTGCCGGTGGCCAGGCCGGCGAGCAGCATCACGCCGCGCCGGCGCCGCCACAGCCAGCCGGCGATCCCGGCAACCAGGCCCAGCCCGGCGAGCAGCAGGACGAAGACGCCGTCATCGGCCATGAACAGCTCGTTGGACGGCGCCGGGCCGACCGGCACCACGTCGGTGTCGGTGACCCGGAACTCCGCCCGCGGGGCGAGCCAGAGCCACAGCCCGCCCACGGGCAGACCGGCGACGGCGAGCGCCCCGACCGCCAGCAGCGCGGCAGGCAGGTCGGCGCGGCTGTCACGCAGCCCGGGCACGCCCGCCCGGTGGGCCGCGAGGGGGACGCCACCCCCGGCCGGCGGTGCCCACGACGACGGCGGCACGGGGCCGGGGGTGGAGGTGGTCACCGCTCCATCCTCACCCGCGCCGCCCGGCCGGTCCCGACGGCCCCGTCCAGAGGCTCGCGCCGAGCATGCGAGGCATGAGGCGCGGCCCCCGTGCGGGGTCCCGCCGCGAGCTCGCGAGTGGCGGCGGGCACGGGGGTCCTTCCACCTTCCTCACAGCAGGGCGACGCTGGTCGGCCCCAGCAGGGCCTTGATGTCGCCCATGAGCGCGGTGCTCGGCTGGACGCGCAGGCCCTGGTCCAGCCGCAGGACGGTCTCCCGGCCCCCGTTGAGCAGCTTGAGCTGCACCTCCGTGGTGCCGGGGTGGCTCCCCAGCACCTCGCGCAGTCGCTCCACCACCGGCGGGGTGCACCGGGTGGCGGGCATGGAGACCAGCACCGGGCCGCGCGGCCCCTCGGTGAGCTCGGGGATCATGACCTCGGAGCCGAACAGCGAGGGGGTGTCGTCGCGGCGGCTGATCCGCCCCTTCACCACCACGATCTGGTCGCGGACCACCTTGTCCGACACCTGCTGCCAGGTCTTGGGGAAGAACAGCACCTCGATGCCGGACTCCAGGTCCTCCAGCGTGGCGATGGCCCACGGGGCGCCCTGCTTGTTGGTGCGGGGCCCGACGGCGGTGAGGATGCCGGCGATGGTGACGTTCGCGCCGTCCTCGACCCCGCCGGAGACGATCTCGGCGATCGCCGTGTCGGCGTGCGAGGTGAGCACGTGCTCGACCCCGTGCAGCGGGTGGTCGGAGACGTAGAGGCCCAGCATGTCGCGCTCGAACACCAGCCGCTCGGCCTTGGACCAGTCGGCGGTGGGGATCGGGATGTCCAGCGCGGCGCTCAACGGGTCGGCGACGTCGCCGTCCCCGTCACCGAAGCTGCCGAACAGGTCGAACTGCCCCTCGGCCTCCTTGCGCTTGAGGCTCATCGCGGAGTCGACGGCCTGCGCGTGGATCGCCGCGATGCCCTGGCGGGAGTGGCCGAGCGAGTCGAACCCACCGGCCTTGGCCAGGGACTCGATCACCTTCTTGTTGCAGGCCACCGTGTCGATCTTGCGCATGAAGTCGGCGAAGTCCTTGAACGCACCCTTCTCCTCCCGCGCCCGCACGATCGACTCGACGACGTTGGTGCCCACGTTGCGCACCGAGGCCAGGCCGAAGCGGATGTCGTTGCCGACCGCGGTGAAGTCCCAGGAGGACTCGTTGACGTCCGGCGGGAGCACCTTGATGCCCATCCGGCGGCACTCGGCGAGGTAGACCGGGCGGCGGTCCTTGTCGTCGCCGACGCTGGTGAGCAGCCCGGCCATGTACTCGGCCGGGTAGTTCGCCTTGAGGTAGGCGGTCCAGTAGGAGACCAGGCCGTAGGCGGCCGAGTGCGCCTTGTTGAAGGCGTAGTCGGCGAAGGGCACCAGGATGTCCCAGAGCGTCTTGACCGCGGCGGAGGAGAAGCCGTTGGCCTTCATCCCGGCCTCGAAGCCGACGAACTCGGCGTCCAGCACGGACTTCTTCTTCTTGCCCATCGCCCGGCGCAGCAGGTCGGCCTTGCCGAGGGAGTACCCGGCGACCTTCTGCGCGATCGCCATGACCTGCTCCTGGTACACGATCAGGCCGTAGGTCTGGCCGAGGATCTCCTCGAGCGGCTCGGCCAGCTCGGGGTGGATCGGGGTGATCTCCTGCTGGCCGTTCTTGCGCAGCGCGTAGTTGGTGTGCGAGTTCGCGCCCATGGGGCCGGGCCGGTAGAGAGCGCCGACGGCGGAGATGTCCTCGAAGTTGTCCGGGCGCATCAGCCGCAGCAGCGACCGCATCGGGCCACCGTCGAACTGGAAGACGCCGAGGGTGTCACCGCGACCGAGCAGCTCGTAGGTCTTCTTGTCGGTGAGGTCCTTGCTGATCTCTTCGAGGTCGACCGGCGCCTTGCCGTTGCGCTCGATGTTGCGCAGCGCGTCGTCGATGACCGTGAGGTTCCGCAGGCCCAGGAAGTCCATCTTCAGCAGGCCGAGGGTCTCGCAGGTCGGGTAGTCGAACTGCGTGATGATCGCGCCGTCGGCCTCCCGGCGCATGATCGGGATGCTGTCGATCAGCGGGTAGCGGCCGATGATCACGCCGGCCGCGTGCACACCCCACTGCCGCTTCAGGCCCTCGAGCTTGCGCGCCTGGTCGACCACCTCGGCGGCGCCCGGGTCGGACTCGTACCGGGCGCGGAACTCTGCCGCCTCCTTGTACCGGTCGTGCTTGGGGTCGAAGATCCCCGACAGCGGGATGTCCTTGCCCATGACGCCGGGCGGCATCAGCTTGGTCAGCTCGTCGCCCACCGAGTAGGGCCGGTCGAGCACCCGGGCGGCGTCCTTGATCGCGGCCTTGGCCTTGATGGTGCCGTAGGTGACGATCTGGCTGACCCGCTCCTCGCCGTACTTCTGCGAGACGTACTGGATGACCTCGCCGCGGCGGCGGTCGTCGAAGTCGATGTCGACGTCGGGCATCGAGACGCGCTCGGGGTTGAGGAACCGCTCGAAGATCAGCCCGTGCTGCAGCGGGTCGAGGTCGGTGATCCCCATCGCGTACGCGGCCAGCGAGCCCGCGGCCGAACCACGGCCCGGCCCGACCCGGATGCCGTTGTCCTTCGCCCAGTTGATGAAGTCGGCGACCACGAGGAAGTACCCCGGGAAGCCCATCTGGGTGATGATCCCGACCTCGTAGTCGGCCTGCTTGCGCACGTGGTCGGGGATGCCGTTCGGGTACCGCTTGTGCAGCCCACGCTCGACCTCCTTCACGAACCAGGAGGTCTCGTCCTCGCCCTCCGGCAGGGGGAACCGGGGCATGAGGTCGGCGCCCTCGGTGAAGCTGACCTCGCACTGCTCGGCGACCAGCAGCGTGTTGTCGCAGGCCTCGGGCATGTCGCGGAACAGCGCGCGCATCTCGGCGGCGGACTTGAGGTAGTAGCCGTCGCCGTTGAACTTGAAGCGGTTGGGCTCGTTGAGCCGCGAGCCGGTCTGGATGCACAGCAGCGCGTCGTGCGCGTCGGCGTCCTCCCGGCGGGTGTAGTGCAGGTCGTTGGTGCCCAGCAGCGGGATGCCGAGGTCCTTGGCGATCTCCAGCAGCGCGGGCTTGGTCTTCTTCTCGATGGCCAACCCGTGGTCCATCACCTCGGCGTAGAAGTTCTCCCGCCCGAAGATGTCCTGGAAGTCCGCCGCGGCCTGGCGGGCGCGGTCGACCTTGCCGGCGCGCAGCCACATGTTGACCTCACCGGAGGGGCAGCCGGTGGTGGCGATCAGGCCCTTGCCGTACTTCTCCAGCAGGTCGCGGTCGAAGCGCGGCTTGCGGTACTGGCCCTCCAGGCTGGCCAGCGAGGAGATCCGGAACAGGTTGTGCATGCCCTCGGTGGTGCGGGCCAGGAGGGTCATGTGGGTGTAGGCGGCCTTGCCGCGGTTGGACCCGCCGTCACCCTCCTCGTCGATCAGCTTGTCGCCGAAGTCGAACGGGGCGCGGTCGAACCGGGACCCGGGGGTGTAGTAGCCCTCCATGCCGATGATCGGCTTCACCCCGGCGGACTTCGCCTGCTTGTAGAAGTCGTAGGCGCCGAACACGTTCCCGTGGTCGGTCATCGCCAGCGCCGGCATGCCCTCCTCGGCGGCGGCCGTGGTCACCTCGCCCAGCTTCGCGGCCCCGTCGAGCATCGAGTACTCGGTGTGCACGTGCAGGTGCACGAAGTTCTCTGACGGGGCGCTGCTCACGGTGCGGGGTGCTCCTCACGGGTCGTGCGACCGCCTGACCACCAGCGGGTGGGCAGGGGCGGCGGGTCGAGCTGGGTGACCGGCGGGGAAGGCCGTTCCGGGCGGTGCTGTGCTGCTGGCGTGTTGAGGTGCTCGGGAACGGCGTCCGGCGACTCCGATCCTCGCATCGCGGAGGTCTACCAGCGAGCACCGACAGGAACTTGTTTCGGTGACGAGGACCGCTCCGTCACACCTGGCCGGGGATGAGCGACCGCCGCATGGTGACGTGCCTGATCCCGGCCTCCTCGTACTCCTCGCCGACGGCGAGGTAGCCGGCCCGCTCGTAGAACCCGCGGGCGCTGACCTGGGCGTGCAGCTCGACCGCCCGCTGGCCGAGCTCGGCCGCCGCCCGGTGCAGCGCGGCGAGCACCGCCGCCCCGTGCCCGCGGCCCCGCACCCCGGCGTCGGTGGCCATCCGGCCGATCACCGCCCGCCCGGGGCCCGCGGCATCGGGCAGCAGCCTGCCGGTGGCGACGACCCGGCCGGTCTCATCCCGGCTGAGCCCGTACACCGCGGTGGCGTCGGCGGCGTCGCGCTCGAGCTCGGCCGGCACCCCCTGCTCGCGGACGAAGACCCGGTGCCGGAGCGCTCCGACCTCGGCGAGGTCGGCCGCGGTGGCCAGCGACGCCGTGGGCGCGCTCACCGGGCCGCCACCGCCGGGCCCGGCGGCAGCGCGGACGCCGGCACGAGCAGGAACCGCAGGTCGATCAGGGCGTGCAGCAGCACCGGGAGCAGCAGGGACCCGGTCTCCAGGTAGACCGCCGCCAGCACCCCGCCGAGCACGCCGGTGGTGACCACGCCCGAGACCCCCTGGTAGGCGTGCGCCAGGCCGAAGGCGACGGCCGCGACCAGCACGAGCAGGGCGAACGGCAGCCCGGGCAGCGCGGCGGCGACCACGGCCAGGAAGAAGCCCCGGTACAGCCACTCCTCGCAGACCCCGGCGGTGACGCCGACCAGGGCGAACAGCCGCCGCTCGGACCGGCTGCGCGGCAGCAGGGCGACCGTCGCCTGCCCCGTCGGCTGCCCGGTCGGCTCGGCGTGCCGGGGGCTGCCGGGGACGTGCGGCCGGACCACCTCCGGCGGCGGCCCGACCAGCGCACCGGCGCGCAGCGCCCGGACCGACACCACGACCAGCGCCGCGAGGGCCAGGACCGCGATCCAGGAGACCGGGCCCGGCCAGCGTTGCGGCCACACCAGGCCCACCGCGGCGGCGCCGACGCCGGGGGCGGCCAGCCACACGACCGCGGCGACGAGCGCGAGCCCCCACTCCAGCACCAGCAGCCGCCGGTAGAAGGAACGGCGGGCGGCCGGGTCGGTGCGCAACCGGCTCTCGAACCGCCGGTGCAGCACCCAGCCGACGAACGGCTCCCCCACCACCAGGTAGACGGCGATCATCGCCGACGCCAGCTGCGCCGGCCCCAGGTCGGCGAAGGCGTCGGGGAGGTCGGGCACCGTCGTCACGAGCGCGGCAGCTCAGTTCTCGGCACGCAGCACCGCCAGGGCGCCGGCGAGGTCGGCCGGGTAGTCGCTGGTGAACTCGACCCAGCGGCCGTCGGCGGGGTGGGCGAAGCCGAGGCGCCGCGCGTGCAGCCACTGCCGGGAGACCCCCAGCCGGGCGGCGAGCGTCGGGTCGGCGCCGTAGGTCATGTCCCCGACGCAGGGGTGGCGCAGCGCGGAGAAGTGCACCCGGATCTGGTGGGTGCGCCCGGTCTCCAGGTGGATGTCGACGAGGCTGGCGGCGGGGAACGCCTCCACCACCTCGTAGTGGGTGACCGACGGGCGCCCCCCGGTGACGACGGCGAAACGCCAGTCGTGCTTGGGGTGCCGGTCGATCGGGGCGTCGATGGTGCCCTTGGACGGATCGGGGTGGCCCTGCACCAGGGCGGTGTAGCCCTTGTCGACGGTCCGCTCCTTGAACGCGGCCTTGAGCAGCGTGTAGGCCCGCTCGCTCTTGGCCACCACCATCAGCCCGGTGGTCGCGGCGTCCAGCCGGTGGACGATCCCCTGCCGCTCGGCCGCGCCGCTGGTGCTGATCCGGTAGCCCGCCGCGGCCAGCCCGCCGGTCACGGTCGGGCCGTCCCAGCCGGGGCTGCCGTGCGCGGCCACCCCGACCGGCTTGTCGACCACCACGACGTCCTCGTCGTCGTGCACGACGGTCAGCCCGGCGACCGGCCGCGGCGCCACCGGCTCACCCGGCGGCGGGGGCA
Source organism: Modestobacter sp. SYSU DS0657 (assembly GCF_054050925.1). Lineage (NCBI taxonomy): Bacteria > Bacillati > Actinomycetota > Actinomycetes > Geodermatophilales > Geodermatophilaceae > Modestobacter > Modestobacter sp. SYSU DS0657. The sequence continues at coordinate 44,901 of NZ_JBJHAG010000020.1, forward strand.
GCTCGACCTCCAGCCAGCTGCCCGCGACGAGCCGGTCACCCTTGCCGCGGGCCCGCCCGTCGACCAGGACGGCTCCGCCGTCGGCGAGGTCGGCGGCGACGGCACGGGAGACCCCGAACAGCCGCGACAGGGCCTGGTCGACGCGCTGCCCCTCCAGCCCGTCGGGCACCGGCAGGGCGCGGGTCTCGCCCCGGGGCGCCGGGGAGGGGCTGCTCGTCACGGCGTCCATTGTGACCGCTGCCGCCCACGGTCCGGCGGCAGCGCGCTCAGCGGGGGGTGCCGTCGCTGTCCTCCGCGGGTCGGTCGCCGCTGCGGCGGCCGTCGAACTCCACGCCGCGGAAGGCCAGCACCGCACCGAGCACGCCGCCGCAGACGATCGCGGAGTCGGCGACGTTGAAGATCGGCCACACGTCGCCGTAGGGGTCGAACAGCGAGATGAAGTCGACGACGCCGCCGCGGAGGAAGCCCGGGTCGCGGAACACCCGGTCGACGAGGTTGCCCAGCGCACCGCCGAGCACCAGCGCGAGCGCGACCGCCCACGCGGTCGAGTGGAGCCGCCGCGCGACGCGCACGATGACGACCACGACCGCCACGGCGATCAGCGTGAACACGATCGTGGCGCTCTCGGCGAAGGAGAACGCCGCTCCCGTGTTGCGGGCCTCGGTGAGGTAGAGGGCCCCGCCGAGCAGCCGCAGCGGCTCCCGATCGGACAGGGTCGCGACCACCAGCAGCTTCGTCGCCAGGTCGAGGACGAACACGCCCGCCGCCACGAGCGCCAGCAGGCGGGCGCGGGACCGACGGGGCCCGGCGTCCTCAGGAGCCGGCGCGGACGGGTCCGCGGCCGGGTCGGCCGTCGGCCGCTCGGGCTGCTCGGGCTGCTCGGACACCGTCGCCGTCCTCCCGGTCGCGGCCCGGGCGGCCACGTCCCGGACGACGATAGCGGCGTCCCGCCGCCCGACGGCGAGGCGGCGCTGTCTGTCAGGCTCGGGGGCGACCGGCGCGGGAGAAGGCGTGCCGACCCGTCCTGTGACCCATCTCTCACCCTCAGTTCGGGGTGGACACCCCCCGCGGGACGTCGACCCGGGGACGGCGGACGACGATGGGCACAGACGCACCCATCTGCACTGCACGGGAGAACACCTTGAGCACGGACGGTTCCGCGAACCCCGACGTCGTCCTCGTCGGCGGCGGCATCATGAGCGCCACGCTCGCCGCACTGCTGGGCATCGTCGCCCCCGACTGGACCGTCGAGGTCTTCGAGGCCGGCAGCGAGGTGGCCGGGGAGAGCTCGGGTCCGTGGAACAACGCCGGCACCGGGCACTCGGCGCTGTGCGAGCTCAACTACACCCCGGCCCGCCCCGATGGCACGGTCGACCCGGCCAAGGCCGTCGGCATCAACGAGCAGTTCCAGGTGTCCCGGCAGTTCTGGTCGCACCTGGTGCGCACCGGGCTGACCGACTCGCCGAAGACCTTCATCACCTCGGTGCCGCACATCAGCTTCGTCACGGGCACCGACGGCCACCGGTACATGCGCAACCGCTACGAGGCCCTGGCGCCGCAGCCGCTGTTCGCCGGCCTGGAGTTCTCCGACGACCCGGCCGAGCTGGACTCCTGGGTGCCGCTGATGATGAAGCAGCGCTCCCCCGGCGAGGTCGTCGCCGCGACCCGCTCGCTGGCCGGCACCGACGTCAACTTCGGGGCGCTGACCCGGCTGCTGATCGAGTCCGGCGTGTCCCGCGGCGTGCAGCTGCACCTGCAGCACCGGGTGCAGCGCGTGCGGCGCGACTCGGCCGGCCGGTGGGCCACCACGGTCAAGGACCTGTCCACCGGCCGCAAGCGCACCGTGCGCAGCCGTTTCCTGTTCGTCGGCGCGGGTGGTGGCGCCCTGCCGCTGCTGCAGAGCGCCGGCATCCCGGAGATCCGCGGCTTCGGCGGTTTCCCGGTGAGCGGTCAGTTCCTGCGCACCCGCAACCCCGAGCTGGTCGCCCAGCACCAGGCGAAGGTCTACGGGCAGGCGAAGGTCGGCGCCCCGCCGATGTCGGTGCCGCACCTGGACCTGCGGCTCATCGACGGGGAGCAGGCGCTGCTCTTCGGCCCCTACGCCGGCTTCTCGCCCAAGTTCCTCAAGGCCGGGTCGATGTGGGACCTGCCGCGCTCGGTGCGGGCCGGCAACCTCGGCTCGATGCTGGGCGCCGGCTGGGCCAACATCCCGCTGACCCGCTACCTCATCGGCCAGGTGCTGCAGTCGGAGAAGGCGCGCTTCCGCGCGCTGGAGGAGTTCGTGCCGACCGCCGAGCAGGGCGACTGGGAGCTCATCACCGCCGGCCAGCGGGTGCAGGTCATCAAGCAGGACGAGGCCGGCCGCGGCGTGCTGCAGTTCGGCACCGAGCTCATCGTCGGCGCGGACGGCTCGATCGCCGGCCTGCTGGGCGCCTCCCCCGGCGCCTCGACCGCGACCTCGGCGATGCTCACCCTGCTGGAGCGCTGCTTCCCCGACCGGATCGACGGCTGGCGGCCGCTGCTGCAGGAGGCGATCCCCTCCTACGGGCGGAAGCTGTCCGACGAGCCGGAGCTGCTGGCCGAGGTCCGCGCGGACACGACGAAGACCCTGGAGCTGCAGGGCTGACGAAGGGGCCCCGCTGCCCCACCCGGCAGCGGGGCCGTCAGTCCTGCTCGGTCGGCTGGCCGGACTCCCCCCGCCAGGTGGCGAGCCGCCCGGCGCGGCTGACCGCGCGCAGGCGGCGCTCGGCCTCCTGGCGGGAGCCGCGGGCGGAGACCAGCAGCGCCTGGTCCCCGTGCATCAGCCGGGTCGACCGGTCGGGCACGAACGGCCGGCCCTCGCGGACGACGAGCACCACCGCGGCGTCCTCGGGCAGCCTGAGCTCGGGCAGGTACACGCCGTGCAGCCGGGAGGTGTCCGAGACCCGCAGCTGCATCAGCTCGGCGTCGAACTCCTCCAGCGGCGCCGACTCGACGTCGACGTCCCGCGGGGTCACGGGTGCGGAGATGCGCAGCAGCCGGGCCACGGTGGGCAGCCCCCAGCCCTGGATCACGGTGAAGACGACGACGAGCACGAAGACGGTGTCGAACAGGCCCGCCGCCCGGGGCACGCCGGCGGCGACCGGGAAGGTGGCCAGGACGATCGGGACGGCGCCGCGCAGCCCGGCCCAGGAGATGAACGCCTGCTGCCGCAGCGGCATCCGAAACCAGCTCAGGCTCAGCAGCACCGACACCGGCCGGGCCACCAGCAGCAGCACGCCGCCCACCAGCAGCGCGGGGAGCAGCGCCTCGGGCAGCCGGGCCGGGGAGACCAGCAGGCCCAGCAGCACGAACAGCCCGATCTGGGCCAGGGAAGCCATGCCCTCGGCGAAGCCCAGGCTCGCCGCCCGGTGCGGCAGCGCGGAGTTGCCCAGCACCAGCCCGCAGAGGTAGACCGCGACGATGCCGGAGGTCAGGGCCAGCGTCGCCGCGGAGTAGGCCAGCACGCACAGCGCGAGGGTGGCCAGCGGGTAGAAGCCGGCCAGTGGCAGCGCCACCCGCTTGAGCAGCCAGGCCCCGCCGAAGCCGATGGCCAGGCCGATCGCGGCGCCGCCGATGAGCTGCCCGACCACCTCGGCCAGCACGAGGTACCAGGCGCGCGCCGGCCCGCCGGTGAGCCCCTCGGACAGCGCGAGCACCAGCAGGATGACCGGGGCGTCGTTGAGGCCGCTCTCGGCCTCCAGCGAGGCGGCCAGCCGGCGGGGCAGCGGCAGCCGGCGCAGCGTGGCGAACACCGCCGCGGCGTCGGTGGAGCTGATGACCGCGGCCAGCAGCAGCGCGAAGCCCCATCCGTAACCGAGCAGCCAGACCGCGATCGCCGCGGTCAGCGACACGCTGACCGCCACGCCCACGGTGGCGAGGGTGAGCCCGGGGCCGATCGCCCGCCGGACGTCGCTCCACCGGGTGGTCAGCCCACCCTCGGCGAGGATCACCACGAGGGCGGCGACGCCGAGGGTCTGGGTCAGCTCGACGTCGTCGAACTGGATCCCCACCCCGCTCTCGCCCAGCGCCACGCCCAGCGCGAGGTAGAGCAGCAGCGAGGGCAGGCCGACGCGGTCGGCCAGGCGCAGGGCGACGGCCGCGACCAGCACCACCAGGGCGCCGACGGCCAGGGCGACCGTGACCGTCGTGTTCATCGGTGCGCCCCCACGGGGTGAGTGTTCCGTACCGCGGGCACCGGCCCGTGCAGCCGCTGTCGCAGGAGCGGGTCCCGGAGCTGAGACACTGGTGCCGTGAGTGCGCCTTCCGGGCCCTACCGGGCCCTTCCCCCGCAGGTCGACCTGCCGGCCCTCGAGCACGAGGTCCTCGAGCAGTGGGAGGCCGACAAGGTCTTCGCCCGGTCGATGGAGAACAGGGCGGGCTCGCCGTCCTGGGTCTTCTACGAGGGGCCGCCGACGGCGAACGGCCGGCCGGGCACGCACCACATCGAGGCGCGGGCGTTCAAGGACGTCTTCCCCCGGTTCAAGACGATGCAGGGGTACTCGGTGCCCCGCCGCGCCGGCTGGGACTGCCACGGCCTGCCGGTGGAGATCGCCGTCGAGCAGGAGCTGGGCTTCGCCGGCAAGCCCGACATCGAGCGGTTCGGCATCGCCGAGTTCAACGCGAAGTGCCGGGAGTCCGTCGAGCGGCACGTCGACGCATTCGCCGAGCTGACCAACCGGATGGGCTACTGGGTCGACATGTCGACCGCCTACCGGACGATGGACGCCAGCTACATCGAGAGCGTCTGGTGGTCGCTCAAGCAGGTCTTCGGCAAGGGCCTGCTGGTGGAGGACCACCGCGTGGCCCCGTACTGCCCGCGCTGCGGCACCGGGTTGAGCGACCACGAGGTGGCCCAGGGCTACGAGACGCTGGTCGACCCGTCGGTCTACGTGCGGCTGCCGGTCACCGACGGCGAGTGGGCCGGCCGGGCCGACCTGCTGGTCTGGACGACGACCCCGTGGACGCTGCCGTCCAACACCGCGGTCGCCGTGCACCCCGACGTCACCTACGTCGTCGCCCGCACGGCCGCCGGCACCTTCGTCGTCGCCGAGCCGCTGCTGACCGCGGTGCTGGGCGAGGCCGGCCCCGACAACCCCGTGGAGGTGCTGGCGCGCACCACCGGCCGGGACTGGGAGCGGGTGCACTACCAGCGCCCCTTCGAGCTGGTCGACTTCCCGGACGACGTCGACACCCACTACGTCGTGCTGGCCGACTACGTCACGACCGACGACGGCACCGGGCTGGTGCACCAGTCCCCCGCCTTCGGCGCCGAGGACTTCGCGGTGTGCCGCGGATACGGCCTGCCGGTCGTCAACCCGATCGACCCGACCGGCCACTTCACGCCCGAGGTGCCGCTGGTCGGCGGGCGCTTCTTCAAGGCCGCCGACCCGACGCTCGTGCAGGACCTCAGCGACCGCGGGGTGCTGTTCCGGGAACTGCGCTACGAGCACAGCTACCCGCACTGCTGGCGCTGCCACACGCCGCTGATGTACTACGCGCAGCCGTCCTGGTACATCCGCACCAGCCAGGTCAAGGACCAGCTGCTGGCGCAGAACGAGCGGACCAACTGGCACCCGGAGAACATCCAGTGGGGCCGGTACGGCGACTGGCTGCGCAACAACGTCGACTGGGCGCTGTCCCGCGACCGGTACTGGGGCACCCCCCTGCCGATCTGGCGCAACGACGCCGACCCCACCCGGATGATCGCCGTCGGCTCGCTGGCCGAGCTCTCCGAGCTCACCGGCACCGACCTCTCGGACCTGGACCCGCACCGGCCGTTCATCGACGAGGTGACCTTCACCGTGCCCGGCGAGGAGGGCACCTACCGGCGGGTCCGCCAGGTGATCGACGCCTGGTACGACTCCGGTTCCATGCCGTTCGCCCAGTGGGGCGCCCCGCACCGCAACCAGGCGGAGTTCGAGGCGGCCTACCCGGCGCAGTTCATCGCCGAGGCGATCGACCAGACCCGCGGCTGGTTCTACACGCTGATGGCCGTGGGCACGCTGGTGTTCGAGCAGAGCTCGTACGAGAACGTGCTGTGCCTGGGGCACATCCTGGCCGAGGACGGCCGGAAGATGAGCAAGCACCTGGGCAACATCCTGGAGCCGATGCCGCTGATGGACCGGCACGGCGCGGACGCCGTCCGCTGGTTCATGCTCGCCGGCGGCTCCCCGTGGTCGGCCCGCCGGGTCGGCCACGAGACGCTGTCCGAGGTGGTCCGCAAGGTCCTGCTCACCTACTGGAACACCGCGAGCTTCTTCACGCTCTACGCCGAGACCAACGGCTGGGACGCGGCCGCGACGCCGGCGCCACCCCGCGCGGAGCGACCGTTGCTGGACCGCTGGGCGCTGGCCGAGCTGGCGTCGGTCACCGCCGGGGTCACCGACGCCCTGGAGCAGTTCGACACCCAGACCGCCGGGCGGCTGCTGGCGACCTTCGTCGACGACCTGTCCAACTGGTACGTGCGACGCAGCCGCCGGCGGTTCTGGGACGGCGACCCGGCCGCGCTGGGCACGCTGCACGAGGTGCTCGACGGGCTGACCCGGCTGATGGCGCCCTTCACGCCGTTCATCACCGAGCGGGTGTGGCGCAGCGCCGTCCTGCCCGGCCGGGTCGACGGCCCCGGGCCCGACGCCGCGCCGGACTCGGTGCACCTGGCCTCCTGGCCGGCGGTCGACGCCGATGCGCGTGACGACGCCCTGGTCGAGCAGGTGGCCCTGGTGCGTCGACTGGTCGAGCTCGGCCGGTCGGCGCGGACGTCGTCGAAGGTCCGCACCCGCCAGCCGCTGGCGCGGGCGCTCGTCTCCGCGCCCGGCTGGTCACAGCTGCCGCCGGACCTCGTGGCCGAGGTGGCCGAGGAGCTCAACGTCGTCGACGTCGTGGAGCTCTCCGGCGCCGTCGGCAGCGAGCTGGTCGACGTCTCGGTGAAGGTCGACTTCCGGGCCGTCGGACGCCGGCTGGGAAAGCAGGTGCAGGCGGTGGCGCAGGCGGTCGCCGCGGCCGACGCCGCCCAGCTGGTCGCCGCCTACCGCGCCGGCACCGCCACCGTCCCGGTCGACGGTGCCGAGGTGGCGCTCGCCGAGGGCGATCTGGTGATCACCGAGACCCCGCGGGAGGGGTGGACGGTCGCGGCGGCCGGCGGGCTCACCGTCGCCCTGGACCTCACGCTGACCCCCGAGCTGGAGCGGGCCGGGCTGGTCCGCGAGGTGGTCCGGCTGGTGCAGGAGGCCCGCAAGTCCAGCGGCCTGGCCGTCAGCGACCGGATCGAGGTCTGGTGGACCGGCGAGGACGGCCTGGCCGAGGCGCTGGCCGAGTCCGGTGGCACCTGGGCCGGCGAGGTGCTGGCCACCGCGGTGCACGCGCAGGTCCCCGGCGCCGGCCCGGGCCTCGAGGGCCCGGCCGGCTCGCGGTTCTGGATCGCCAAGGCCTGAAGAAGCCCCCCCCGCTCGCAGGCTCGCGACGGGGCCTTGCAGGGGGGCCATCAGGGCCAAGGCGTGTCTCTCAACTGCGGGTCCAGGCAAGGACGGCGGCCAGAACGACGGCGCCGCGCGGCCAGCACCGATCGGGGCAGCGATGAGGACCGTCGCGGTCCGGGTGTTCCTCCCGCCCCCGGTGGCGTCAGGTCGGGGGCTTGGGCCTCGGCGCTGTGCGGGGGCCCGCTGTGCGGGCGGGTGGTGTCCTCAAGGACTCTGCGGCGTAGCTGCGGTGGCGGCGACGGCGCCGCGCACCGCGCTGACTCGGAGGCGGTCGGACAGGGCGAGGACCTCGTCGCGCAGGGCGTCCGGGGTGACCACCTCGAAGTCCCAGCCGAGCCCGGCCAGCATGCGGGCCATGCCGTCGAGGTGCTCGGCGCGCGTCTCCAGGAGCACACCGTCGACGTGCTCGCTCAGCCGTCCCACGCTCCGGGGCAGTCGTTCGCCTGCATCCGCAAGGGTGGTCCGCAGCACGACCGAGACCTCGTGCGACCACCCGACCGCGGCGATGCCCGACACGACCTGCGTCGTCGCGTCGAAGTCAGCGGGCACGACGTAGGAGCCGTCGCCCTGCTCGACTGAGGCGATGCGGTCCAGCCGGAAGGTCCGCACGTCATCGCGGCTGTGGTCGCGTCCGGTCACGTACCACCGGCCGGAGTGGAAGACCAAGCCGTAGACATCGAGCTCACGCTGCGACTCCCGCCCGTCCCAGGCGGTGTACGCGATCACGACGGTGCGCCGCGCTTGCGCAGCCGAGGCGAGACCAAGCAGCGTGTCGGCGCCGGCGGGAGCGGTGGCGCGCACCGGGGTCGTGAACTGTGCGGTCGAAAGCAGGCTGTCGAGCCGCTGGCCCAGGGCCCGCGGCAGCACACGCGACACCTTGGCCAGCGCGCTCGCCGTCGCTGCGTGGTCGGTGGTGGCAAGCCCCGCGCGTTCCGCGGCCCTGAGCCCCAGGACGACGGCGACGGCCTCGTCGTCGGTGAGCATGAGCGGCGGCAGCTTGTAGCCCGGTGAGAGCCGGTAGCCGCCGTACCTGCCCCGCTGCGCCTGGATGGGGATGCCGAGGTCGGCGAGGTGCTCGGCATAACGCCGCACCGTGCGCTCGTCGACCCCGAGCCGAGCAGCGAGATCGCCGACGGTGCGCTGCCCGCCCGTCTGGAGGAGCTCCAGCATGGCTAGCACGCGAGCAGTCGGGCGGGTCACGGCCCTCCTCGGCGCTGCTAGGGAAGAACTGTGCGGCAGACCCAGCATACCGGGCGGGAGCTGTCCACAATCCCGCCTAGCGTCGTCGCCATGAACACCGCCACTTACGTCCTCGTCCCCGGCTTCTGGCTCGGCGCCTGGGTCTGGCGCCCCGTCGCAGACTCGCTGCGCGAGCGCGGCCACGTCGTGCACGCCGTCGACCTCTCAGGAATGGGCGAGCGCGCCCACCTCGCCTCGCCCGAGACCGACCTGACGACCCACATCGACGACGTCGTGCACCTGCTCGAGCAGCGGAACCTGCACGACGTCGTGCTCGTCGGCCACAGCTACGGAGCCCTCGTGACGACCGGTGCGGCGGACCGCGTGCCTGAGCGCGTGGCGCGACTGGTCTACGTCGACTCGGGGCCCCTGCCGGACGGCATGGCACAGGCCGACTTCGAGGGACCCGCCGCGCGCGCGGCCAACGATGATCTGGTCATGACACACGGCGAGGGCTGGAAGCTCCCGCCGCCGCCCTGGGCCGTACTCGCCGCCGAGGTGGCCGAGGTCGACGACGCTGCCGTCGCCGCGCTGGTCGAAGGCTCGCAGCCGCAGCCCTGGCTCACCGCCACCCAACCGGTCGCGCTCACCGGCGCCTGGGAGCGGCTGCCACGGACGGGCGTGCTGTGCAGCTTCAGCCTTGAGCAACTGCAGCAGATGGCGCCGCACGCACCGGTGTTCGCGCACATGGTCGACGGCGACTGGACTCACGTCGAGCTTCCGACGTGGCACTGGCCGATGGTCAGCCGACCGGCGGAACTCGCCACGGTGCTGGAGTCGGTCAGCCGCTAGGTGGCCGCGGCCAGCACCTTGTCCCACGTGCCGTCCCGGGAGAACCGGGCGTGCGCTTCCACACCGTCTGCCACGGCCCGAACCGCTCGGGAAGATCCGCCAGGCGACCCCGCACCGACAGCGGTGCACGACGATGCCCTCGACCACCTGCCGGCGATCCCGGTGAGGCCTGGACCGCCCTGTCACCTGGGCACCAGCGGCTCGATCACCGCCCACTGCCCATCACTCAGCTCAGCACGAGTGCCCACCCGTTCAAGGTCCCGCACCGGACCCCGCCCACGTGGGAGCCACGCCTCAGCCCCGGCGGGCCCGCTCCCGTTGGGCCATCGCCCGGTCCGGCGTGCAGACGCCGCACGGGGTGAACCCGTCGGTCCGTGCCTGCAGCAACGGGATCGGGATCGTCGCCACGCCGGCCACCCGGGGGCAGCCCGCTACGTGGTAGCGCGGGCGCTCGTCGACGACGAGCACCTCGTCGGTCAGGTCCATGATCAGCAGCAGGTCGGAGAACTCGACGTCCTCCGGGGGCGGTTCGCCCTCCGCGGCGACCTGCTCGGCGGGGGCGGCCGGCGGCGGCCCGTCCCCCCAGCGGGTCGACCCGCCCACCCGGGGCAGCACCGGGGAGCTGGGCGGCACCGGTGGCGGGGCCACCCGCCGCACCACCTCCTCCTCCCCCGGCCGGGCCAGGTCGCCCAGGGAGCTACCGGGCCGGGAGCCGCTGCCCGGGGACGGCTCGACCGGTGGCGCCGGCTCCGCCGGCGGCGGGTCCTGCGGGTGGTACGGCGTCCGGACCTCGGGCGGGCGGGCCCTGCCCGCACGGTTGCGCAGCGCCCCGATCCCGATCAGCACGGTGGCCAGGGCGCTCACCGCGAAGGAACTCCACTGCAGCACCGGCTCGCCCTGCACGACCCCGGCGACGAGCAGACCGACGGCGATCAGGACCAGCAGCGCCGCGATGAGGACCACGTCCGGATGCTATCCGGCACCGGCCCCCGCGGGCCCACGACGGGACGACACGGCCCCGACGACGACAGAGCCCCTCCAGACCGGGGTCCGGAGGGGCTCTGTCGGCCACCCTTCAGGGGCCCGCGCCGAGCGTGCGAGGCGTGGGGGGAAGGGTGGTCCTTCGTCAGGCGCTGACGTGCTGGTTCTGCCGGCTGTTGGACGACGGCTCGGCCGAGCCGCGGCTGTCCAGGTCGCGCAGGTGCGACTCCAGGTAGGAGCGCAGCCGGGTGCGGTACTCGCGCTCGAAGGTGCGCAGCTCGTCGACCTTGCGCTCCAGGCTCGCGCGCTTCTCCTCCAGCGAGCCCATCGCCTCGACGTGCTTGCGCTCCGCGTCCTGCTGCAGGGCCGTGGCCTTGGCGCGGGCCTCGCGCTCCATCGTGTCGGCCCGGGTGCGGGCGTCGCCGAGCATGGCGTCGGCGCGCTGCTTGGCCTCGCCGACCATCTGCTCGCTCTTGGTGCGGGCCTCGGTCAGCATGCGGTCGCTGGTGCTCTTGGCGCTGCCGACCATCTGGTCGGCCTGGGCCTTGGCCTCGTTGACGTGCCGTTCGGCCGTCTCGGTGGCCAGCGCGAGCATCCGGGACGCCCGCATCGCCTCGTCCTCCCGCGACTGCGGGGTCGCCTGCGGCGGGGGCGGCGGCGCGGTGACGGTCATCGGTGCGGACTCGACGCGTTCCTCCGACCGGGCCGACGCCCCACCCGACGCGCGGAGGTCGTTGTTCTCCTCGATCAGGCGGGCCAGCTCGGCCTCGACGACGTCGAGGAAGGCGTCGACCTCGTCCTCGTCGTAGCCACGCTTGCCGATCGGCGGCTTCTTGAAGACGACGTTGTGCACGTCGGCGGGAGTCAGTGGCATACGGCTCACCTCAGGTCGGACGGGCGGAACGAGGACGGGTGCGAACCGGCGGCGGACCGCCTGCGGCCCGCGCCCCTCCCCGGCTCGGTGGATCGGGTCATGCGGCGGAGTAGGCCAGGCTCTGGATCACGCTGCGCAGCACGATCACCGCGATCAGCAGCACCATAAACCCGAGGTCCAGCCGGATGGACCCCAGGTTCAGCGGCGGGATCACCTTGCGCACCGCCTTCAGCGGCGGGTCGGTGGCGGCGTAGACGATCTCGAGCCCGGCGGCGACGGCGCCCTGCGGGCGCCAGCTGCGGGCCAGCACCATCACCCAGTCCACGACGAACCGGGCGAAGAGCAGGATCAGGAAGACGAGCAGGATCGACGAGACGATCTGCAGGAGAAGTGGCACGGTCCTCGCTCGTTCGGTGGACTGGTCAGGACTGGTTGAAGAACCCGCCCTCACGGATCCGGGCCTTGTCCTCCGCGGTCACGTCGACGTCCTGCGGACTGAGCAGGAACACCTTGGCCGTGACCCGCTCGATACTACCGTGCAGCCCGAACGTCAGGCCGATGGCGAAGTCCACCAGTCGCTTCGCGTCGGCGTGCTCCATGTCGGTGAGGTTCATGATCACCGGCATGCCGTCGCGGAACCGCTCACCGATCGTCCGCGCCTCGTTGTAGGAGGCCGGGTGCACGGTGGTGATCCGGTACGAGTCCGGCTTCGGGGCGGGCTCGGGCGCGGGTGCCAGCACCGGGGCAGCCGCCGGCTCGCGCATGGCCAGCCCGGCAGAGCCCGTGGCCCCGCCGCCGGCCGCGATGCCGCCGCCGCGCCCGGACCCGGCCGAGGCCAGCGAGGCACCGGCCGGGGTGAGGCCGGCGCCACCACCCAGTCGCGAGGAGGCGCTCGTGGAACCGGAGGACCCGGCGAGGTTCAGCGGCCGGGCGGCCGGGCGACGCCCCAGCGAGACCGCCGGCTCGGGAGCGGCCTCGGCCGCCGGCTCGAACGGCTCCTCGGCGACGTAGTCGTCGGCGTACTCCGACTCGTAGCCGTAGTCCCCGGCGGGGTAGGCGTCGTCGGCGAACCGGGCCTCGGTGTCGTAGCCGGCCTCATCGCGGGCGCCGTAGCGGTCGTAGCGCCGCTCGTCGCGGTCGTAGTCCGACTGCCGGGCGGCATAGCGGTCGTAACCGCCACGGGTGTCGTCGTCCTCGACGAGGCCGAGGTAGACCCCCATCCTCCTCATGGCTCCGGCCATCCGGCGTCTCCCTCTGGTCTCGTGCGCTGGGCGACTCGCGCGCTGGTGCGGTGATGTCTTCAGGTGGTGCGGTGTCTTCAGGTGGCGCGGTGGTGCGGCTGGGGCTGGTGTGACTCGGGAGATCGCACGGGTCCCTCGGCACCACTCCGATCGGAGGCTAGGGGGCGAGCACCGAACAACGCGGTACCGACACGCACCACGGTGGCCCCAGCTGTCACAGCCGCCTCCAGGTCCTGGCTCATGCCCGCCGAGAGCTCCGTGGCAGCAGGATGGTCGTGGCGCACGCGGACGGCGAGCTCCGCCAGCCGGGCGAACGCCGGGGCCGGATCGACTCCCCGCGGGGCCACCGCCATGAGCCCGCGCAGGCGCAGTGCGGGCTCGGCGGCGACCGCGTCGGCAAGCCCGGGCACCTCGGGGACGGCAGCACCACCGCGGGCGCCGAGCTCCCCCGCCGGGCCGCCCAGGTCGACCTGCACCAGCACGTCGAGCACCCGGTCGGACCGCTCGGCGGCCCGCGCCAGCGCGTCGACCAACGACGCCCGGTCGACCGAGTGGACCGTCGCCCCCAGCCGGGCTGCCGCCGCCGCCTTGTTCCGCTGCAGCTGCCCGACCAGGTGCCACCGCAGCGCCGGGACCGCCGGGTCGTCAGCGAGCTCACCGGCCTTGCTGAGCAGCTCCTGCACCCGGTTCTCGGCGAAGTCGCGCTGCCCCAGGGCCGCGAGCGCCCGGACGTCCTCGGCCGGCCAGGTCTTGCTCACCGCGAGCAGCCGGACCTCGGCCGGGTCGCGCCCGGCGGCCCGAGCGGCGCCGTCGATCCGCCGCCGGACCGCGCCGAGGTTGGTGCTCAGCCGGTCCGCGTCGGTCACCCCTGCCCCAGCGACGGGTCCAGCCAGACCAGGCCCGCCTGCCGACCGGTGACACCCTCGCGGCGGTGGGAGAAGAGGGCGCGGTCCTCCACCGTGCACCGGGGGTCGTGGACGACCTGGCCGACGCCCGCGTCGCGCAGCACCCCGGCGATGCCGGCCCGCAGGTCCAGCCCGGGGGTGCCGGCGCGGGTGCGCACCGCACTGGCCGGCGCGACCCGGGCCACCTCGGCCTGCATCGCCGCCGGCACCTCGTAGTCCGCCCCGCAGACGGCCGGACCGAGGAGCGCCTCGACGTCGGCCGGGTGGGCACCGAGGCGGGTCATCGCCGCCAGCGCCGCCGGCACCACACCCCGCCGGACCCCCTCGCGCCCGGCGTGCACCGCGGCGACCACCCCGGCGACCGGGTCGGCCAGCAGCACCGGAACGCAGTCGGCGACCAGGACGCACAGCACCAGCCCCGGCGTGGCGGTGACGAGCGCGTCGACGTCGGCCACCGGGTTCTCCTCGGCGTCCTCGACGATCGCGACCCCGGTGCCGTGCACCTGGGTCATCCAGACCAGCTGCCGCCCGGGCACCCCGATGCCGTCGGCCAGCCGCTGCCGGTTGGCCGCGACGTCGGCCGGGTCGTCACCGACGTGGCTGCCGAGGTTGAAGGAGTCCCAGGGCGACGCGGAACGGCCGCCCCGCCGGTCGGTGACCACCCGTCGGGTGCGCACCGCCGGCCGGGCGGCCGGACCGTCGCTCACTGCGCTACTGGCTGCGGAGGAACTCGGGGATGTCGAGCTCCTCCTCGAAGTCGTCCGTGGCCAGCGGACGGCTCTTGCCGCCCGTCGAGCCCTGCATCGGCGGCAGCGGCGGGACGGTGATCCCGCCGCCGGCCGGGGCGGCGCCCGGCTGGCCGGGCCGGGGCGCGGCGGCCGACGGCGCAGGGGCGGCCTGGGCCGGGGGAACGGGGACCGCCTGCGCCGGGGGCGTGGAGACCTGCCCGGCCGCACGTTCACCGGTCTGCGCCGGAACGGCCGGCCGGGAGGACGCCGGGGCGGCGGTGGCCGCCGGGACGTCCTTGCGGTTGCCCGGCTTCCCCCCGTCGAAGCCCGCCGCGATCACGGTGACCCGGACCTCGTCGCCGAGGGCGTCGTCGATGACCGCCCCGAAGATGATGTTGGCGTCCGGGTGCGCGGCGTCACTGACCAGGGACGCCGCCTCGTTGATCTCGAACAGGCCCAGGTCCGACCCACCGGAGATCGACAGCAGGACGCCGTGGGCGCCCTCCATCGAGGCCTCCAGCAGCGGGCTGGCGATCGCCTGCTCGGCGGCGAGCAGAGCGCGGTTGTCGCCCCGTGCGCTGCCGATGCCCATCAGCGCCGAGCCCGCCCCGGACATGACCGACTTGACGTCGGCGAAGTCCAGGTTGATCAGGCCGGGCGTGGTGATGAGGTCGGTGATCCCCTGCACACCGGACAGCAGCACCTGGTCGGCGGTGCGGAAGGCGTCCATCACGCTGACGTTCCGGTCGCCCAGCTGCAGCAGCCGGTCGTTCGGGATGACGATGAGCGTGTCGCACTCGTTGCGCAGCTCCTCGATCCCCGACTCGGCCTGGACCGCGCGCCGCTTCCCCTCGAAGGAGAACGGGCGGGTGACCACACCGATGGTCAGGGCACCGAGCTTGCGGGCGATCGAGGCGACCACCGGGGCACCCCCGGTGCCCGTGCCACCACCCTCGCCCGCCGTCACGAAGACCATGTCGGCGCCCTTGAGCACCTCTTCGATCTCCTCGCGGTGGTCCTCGGCGGCCTGCCGGCCGACGTCGGGCTGGGCGCCCGCGCCGAGCCCGCGGGTGAGCTCGCGGCCGACGTCGAGCTTGACGTCGGCGTCGCTCATCAGCAGCGCCTGCGCATCGGTGTTGATGGCGATGAACTCGACCCCCTTGAGGCCGACCTCGATCATCCTGTTGACCGCGTTCACCCCGCCGCCGCCGATGCCGACGACCTTGATGACCGCGAGGTAGTTGTGCGGAGGTGTCATGCCGCGCTCCCCAACTGAACCCTCATCCTCATGTAGAGCCTTATAGTTATGTCAACTCGGGCGTTGGGGACGAAGTTAGGTGCCCCCCAGTGGCCCAGCAAGCACCCCTCCGGGCTCGGCGTGTCCCACGGGCACCACCTCACGAATCTCGGTCGACCCGTCGGTCACATCTGACTCACTCGCTGTGACGACCCGCGCCGAGCACGTCTCATGTCCAGGTGCAGACGACCCGGTCGCCCATCGGCACGCCACGTCCAGGGACCCCCTGGACATTTTCTGGGCCGGGCGTGTCGCTGCGCGCGGCGCGTCGCCCGCAGGTGGACGACCGGACCCGGTTCCGTCCAGCTCCCGCCGACGGCGACGCGCCGGCTCAGCGCAGCACGACGGCGTCGGGCGTGCTGACGTCGAGGGTGCCGGCGGGGTCGAGGCTCCCGGCGTCGATCTGCTCCAGCAGCGCGTCGAGCACCTCGGCCTTGCGCTCGGTGCGGGCGGCGCTCCCCCACAGCACCGCCCGCCCGTCGGTCAGGGTGAGGGTGACGTCGTCCGGACCGGTCGCGGAGACCGCGGTGACCTGACCGCGCACGTCGCCCGGGAGCGCGGTGAGCGCGCCCAGCGCGGCGGTGGTGGCGGCGTCGTCCGGGCCGGGATCGCGGACGTCGAGCGGGACGACGCCGTCGGGCACCGGTCCGGTGATGGTGTCGAAGACGACGCCGGTGGCGTCCATCAGCTGCCGGCGACCGGCGTCGGAGACGACCGCGACCGGGCGTCGCTCGACCACGGTGACCACCACCGTGTCCGGCCAGCCGCGGGTGACCTCGACCGAGGCGACCGGCGGCAGCCGGCCGACCCGCTCGGCGGCGCCGGCGGTGTCGACCCGGACCAGCGGGGTGCCCTCGGCGATCCCGGCACTGGCGACGACCTGCTCGGGCGAGAGGGTGACCGCACCGTCGACGCGGACCTCCTGCACGGCCAGCACCGGCGAGCCGAGGAGCAGCCAGGCGACCGCGGCGACCAGGCCCGTGGCCACGGCTGCGGCGGCCACCAGCCGACGCCGGGACCGGGCCGGCCGGCGCGACCGGCGCCGGGGACGCAACGGCGTGACCGAGCTCGCCCCCCGCCCCGGGGCCGCCCCGCGCCGGACCGACCGGGCCCGGTCGCGCGTGGTCGACCCCGTGCGGTTCACCGGGGGGCCACCGGCCCGGCGATCCCCTCGGTCCCCGGCTCCGGCTCGGCGATCGCGGCCAGGATCTCCGGGCCGACCATGGACACGTCCCCGGCGCCCATGGTGACCACCAGGTCGCCGGGGCGGGCCCGGGCGGCCATTGCGGGCGCGGCCGCCGACCACGACGGCTCGAACGCCACCCGACCGGCCGGCAGGGGCACCGCCTGGGCGACCAGCGCACCGGTCACCCCGGGCACCGGGTCCTCGCGGGCGCCGTAGATGTCCATCACGACCACCTCGTCGGCCAGCCCCAGCGCCGTCCCGAAGCCGACGGCGAACTCCGCGGTGCGGCTGTACAGGTGCGGCTGGAAGAGCACCAGCAGGCGACCGGACCCGGTCACCGCCCGGGCGGCGCGCAGCTGGGCCGCCACCTCGGTGGGGTGGTGGGCGTAGTCGTCGTAGACCCGCACGCCGGCCGCGGTGCCCTTCAGCTCGAACCGGCGGTGCACACCGCCGAACCGGCCCAGGCCGCCGATCAGCCCGGCGGCGGGCAGGCCCAGCTCGAGCCCGGTCAGCAGCGCCGCCGCGCTGTTGAGCGCCATGTGCTCACCAGGCAGCTGGAGGTGCACCTCCCCGAGCACCCGGCCGTCCAGGACGGCGGTGTAACGGGTGCCGTCGGGCCCCACCCGCACGTCGGTGAGGCGCAGGTCCGCGTCGTCATCCTGGCCGTAGGTGCGCACCCGGGCCGGCGCCCCGACCCCGGCGAGCCGGGCGGCCCCCGGGTCGTCGGCGCAGAGGACCAGGAACCCGTCGGCGGGCACGGTGTGCACGAAGGTGTCGAAGGCGGCCTCCACGGCCGCCAGGTCCCCGTAGTTGTCCAGGTGGTCGGCCTCGACGTTGGTCACGATCGCCGCGCGGGGGGCCAGGAGCAGGAAGGAGCGGTCGCTCTCGTCGGCCTCGGCGACGAACACGTCGCCCTCCCCCGCGTGCGCGTTGGAGCCGGACTCGTTGAGCGTGCCGCCGATGGCGAAGGACGCGTCGACGCCGCAGGCCTGCACCGCCACGGTCAGCATCGACGTCGTCGACGTCTTGCCGTGCGTGCCGGCGACCGCGACGCTCCGCCGGCCGGCCATCACCGCGGCCAGCGCCACCGCGCGGGGCACGACCCGCAGGCCCCGCTCGCGGGCGGCGACCAGCTCGGGGTTCTCGGCCCGGATGGCGGTGGAGACGACGACCGTGGCGGCGTCGCCGAGGTGGGCCGCGTCGTGGCCGACCTCGACCCGGGCGCCCAGGGCTGCCAGCGCGCGCAGCGCCGGGGAGTCGCGGCGGTCGCTGCCGGAGACCTGCAGGCCCCGGGCCAGCATGATCCGGGCGATCCCGCTCATGCCAGCACCGCCGATGCCGATGAAGTGCACCGCCCCGAGGTCGTCCAGCGCCGGGATCGGCTCCCGCCAGGCCGCGACGTCCGCCGCGCTCATCGCTCCACCACCGCCAGCACCATGTCGGCCAGTCTCTCGTCCGCGTCCCGGGCTCCCGCCGCGGCGGCGTGCCCGGCCAGCGCGGACAGCCGCGCCGGGTCGGTGAGCAACGGCACCAGCTCCGCGGCGATCCACTCCGGCGTCAGGTCCGCGTCGGCCACCAGCAGCCCACCGCCGGCCTCGACCACCGGCAGCGCGTTCAGCCGCTGCTCGCCGTTGCCGATCGGCAGCGGCACGAACGCCGCGGGCAGCCCGACCGCGGACAGCTCGGCGACGGTCACCGCGCCCGAGCGGCACAGCGCCAGGTCGGCCGCGGCGTAGGCGAGGTCCATCCGGTCCAGGTAGTCGACGACGACGTAGGGCGCGGCGCCGGCCGGCCGGGCGGGCACCGTGACATCGGTGTTCTTCGGCCCCCGCGCGTGCAGCACCTGCACACCCGCGGCGGTGAGCGCGTCGGCGGCGGACACCGCGGCCCGGTTCAGCGAGGCCGCCCCCTGGGAGCCGCCGAAGACCAGCAGGGTGGGGCGGTCGGGGTCCAGGCCGAAGGTGGCCCGCGCCTCGGCGCGCCGCGCCGTCCGGTCCAGCCCGCTGATCGAGGTGCGCAGCGGCATCCCGACGTGCTCCCCGCCGCGCAACGGCGTGCCGGGGACGGTGACCGCGACCCGGGCGGCCAGCCGGGCCCCGACCCGGTTGGCCAGGCCGGGCAGCGCGTTCTGCTCGTGCACCACCACCGGGATGCCCGCCCGCCGGGCGCCCAGGTAGGCGGGCAGCGCGACGTACCCGCCGAACCCGACGACGACGTCGGCGCCGAGGCCGGTGAGCAGCGCGCGGGTCTCCCCCACGGCGCGGCGCACCCGTCCGGGCACGCGGAGCAGGTCGACGGTCGGCTTGCGGGGCAGCGGCACCGGCGGGATGAGGCGCAGGTCGTACCCGCGGGCCGGGACCAGCCGGGTCTCCATGCCGCGGGCGGTGCCCAGGCAGGTGACCCGCGGGGCGCCACCGGGTGCGGAGGTGCGCCGGGTCAGCGCGTCGGCGAGGGCGAGCATCGGCTCGATGTGGCCGCCGGTGCCGCCGCCGGCGAGCACCACGTGGACGCCGGAGGGCACCCCGGCGGGGCCGGGGGCGGGGTGGGGCTGGGTCACTGCGGGCGTCCTGGCCGTTCCGTTCTCGGGCGGGACCGCGGGACCGACCGGCCCCGCCCCCCGGGAGCCGCCCCCGCGGCACGGCGGTCGCGGGGATCGACGGGAGCGGGCACGGCCGGGGTGCGGCCGCGTTCGGTCGGGCGGTCACCGGCGGGCTGCCGGCCCCGCCCAGTCTGCCGCTGGGCCACGTTCGGGCGCGCGTCCGGGGCGCCGGCCCACGTCGGCGGGGCAGCGCCGCGCGGCCCCCGGGGGGCGGCCCGGACAGCCTCCTGCTCCTGGGTGCGCAGCCCCGGCACCCGGGTCACCGTGCGGCCCTGGCGCCGCCGACCGGTGTCGGCCACCGCCTCGGGGCCGGGACCCCGGCGGGCAGCCCGGCGCCGGCGGGACGGCGGCGGGTCGACCGGGGCGGCCGGGATCGGGAGCAGCAGCCGGGCCGCCCAGCCGCGGCGGCTGGCCCGCTGGTGGGCGATCGCGGCCGGCTCGGACCGGGCGAAGCGGGCGAGCAGCCCGATGACGAAGAGGGTGAGCACCAGCGAGGTGCCGCCGGCCGAGATGAGCGGGAGCGTGACACCGGTGACCGGCAGCAGCCCGACGACGTAGCCCATGTTCATCGTGGCCTGCCCGATCAGCCAGAAGGTGATCGCGACGCTGGCCAGCTGGACGAACCGGTCGGTGCTGCGACGGGCGATCCGGAAGCCGGCGTAGGCGAGCAGCCCGTAGAGGCCGATCACCACCAGGCAGCCGAGGAAGCCCAGCTCCTCCCCGATGATGGCGAAGATGTAGTCGGACTCCGCGTGCGGCAGCAGGTTCCACTTCATCGCGCTGTTGCCCAGCCCGACGCCCCACACCCCGCCGGTGGCCAGCGCGTAGAAGCCGCGGATCGCCTGCATGCCGTTGCCCAGCGGGTCGGCGAAGGGGTCGAGGAACGAGGTGACCCGGGCCATCCGGTAGGGCGCCACCGCGACCATCACCGCGACCAGCGCGGCGACCACCCCGACGGCGCCGACGATGTAGCGGCGGGACAGCCCGCCGGCCCACATCAGCCCGGCGACGACCAGGCCCAGGCTGACCACGGCACCCATGTCCGGCTCGGCGAGCAGCAGCAGGCACATGAGGAGGAAGACCGGGATGACCGGCACCAGCAGCGAGCGGGTCGTCAGGTACCGCTCGCGCACGGCGATGACGTGCGCGCCCCAGAGCGCGAAGACCAGCTTGGCCAGCTCCGAGGGCTGGAAGTTGGTGACCTTGAGGTCGATCCAGGCCCGGGACCCGTTGAGCTCCAGGCCGATGCCGGGGATCAGCACGATCAAGAGGAGGAAGAAGACCAGCAGCATGCCGCGGCCGGACCACTGCCGGATGCGCCCGACCGGCAGCCGCATCGCCACGAGCATCCCGGCCAGGCCGATCAGGGCGAAGACCAGCTGCCGGACGCCGGGCAGCCAGGCAGGCTGACCGGAGGTGGCCGCCTCGATCGCGGAGGCGGAGAACACCATGACCAGGCCGATGGCCAGCAGCATGCCGGCCGAGCCGAGGACCAGGTGCGAACTGGTCATCGGCCCCTCGAGCCAGGCCGGGCCGCGCAGCCGCCAGCGGACCCCGCCGGCCGGCCGGTCGCCCTCGGTCCGGTCGCCGGGGCGCCGGTCACCGGTGGGGTCGGCGCGCGGGCCGCCTTCGCGGGTGGTCGCGGTCATCGGCTGCTCACGGTCGCACTACCTCAGCCCAGCGCGCGGACCGCGTCGGCGAAGGCGCGGCCCCGGTGCGCGTAGTCGGTGAACACGTCCATCGAAGCGGCGGCCGGGGCGAGCAGCACCGTGTCGCCGGGGCCGGCCAGCCGCACCGCGGCCGCCACCACCTGACGCATCACCTCGTCGCCGTACGTCACACGGCCCCCATCGGTCACCACCGCCCCATCGTCGCCGCTGGGGACCACGGTGCGCGGGACCGCCGGTGCGTGTCGCGCGAGAGACCGGGCGAACTGCTCCCGGTCCCGGCCCAGCAGCACCACCCCGGCCAGCCGCGGGGCGACCGCGGCGACCAGCGGCTCGACGTCGGCGCCCTTGAGCAGCCCCCCGGCGATCCAGACCACCCGCGGGTAGGCGGCCAGCGAGGCGGCGGCGGCGTGCGGGTTGGTGGCCTTGCTGTCATCGACGAAGTCCACGCCGTCGACGGTGCCGACCAGCACGGTGCGGTGGGCGCCACCGCGGAAACCGGCCAGGCCCCGGGCGATGTCGGCCGGTGCGATACCGGCCACCCTGGCCAGCGCGGCCGCGGCCAGCGCGTTCACCGTGTTGTGCGGGCCGCGGACCTGCAGGGTGTCCAGCCCGGCGAGCACCTCACCGGCGGGCGCGGTGGCGAACGCGCGGTCGACCAGCGCGCCCGAGCGGACGCCGAGCTGGCCGCGAGCGGGTTCGTCGAGGGTGACCGTGACCGGGCGCCGGTGCCGGGCGACCAGGGCCGAGGCGACCGGGTCGCCCGCATCGGCGACCGCGACCGGGGCGTGCAGCAGCAGCCGGGCCTTCGCGTCGCGGTAGGCCGCCGGCGAGCCGTGCCAGTCGATGTGGTCGTCGGCGACGTTCAGCACGCAGGCCCCGGCCGGCGCGATCGAGGACGACCAGTGCAGCTGGAAGCTGGACAGCTCCACCGCCAGCGCGTCGTAGGCCGGGGCGCCGTCGGCGTCGGTGGCGGTGACCACCTCGACCAGCGGCCGGCCGACGTTGCCGGCGGCGACCGCGCGCCGCCCGCCGGCCTGCAGCACCGCCTCCAGCATCGTGACGGTGGTGGTCTTGCCGTTGGTGCCGGTCACCGCATACCAGGGCGCGGGCTCACCGCCGGGGCCGGGCAGCCGCAGCCGCCAGGCCAGTTCCGGCTCCCCCACGACCTCCAGCCCGCGGGCCGCGGCGGCGAGCAGCAGCGGGTTGTCCGGGCGCCATCCCGGGGAGGTGACCACCAGGTCGACGTCCTCGGGCGGCTCGGTCAGCGGCCCCAGCCAGCGGGCGCCGGCGGCGACCAGTTCCGCCACCACCGCGGGCTCGGCGGCGTCGGTCAGCGCGACGTCCGCGCCGCGGGCCAGCAGCACCCGGGCGGCGGCCGCACCGGAGACGCCGAGGCCGGCGACGAGCACGCGGTCGGGGACGCGGGAGGAGTCGGTCGGGGAGGTCACCGGCCCAGCCTTCACAGTCCGGCGAAGGAGAGCCAGTCGGCGTAGAACAGCCCCAGGCCGAACGCCACCGCCATGCCGGTGACCAGCCAGAACCGCACGATGACGGTGTTCTCCGCCCAGCCGGCCAGCTCGAAGTGGTGGTGCAGCGGCGCCATCCGGAAGACCCGGCGCCGGGTGGCCCGGAAGAAGCCGACCTGGATCACCACCGACAGGGTCACCGCGACGAACAGCCCGCCCAGCACCACCAGCAGCAGCTCGGTGCGGGTGACGATCGCCAGCCCGGCCATCAGACCACCCAGGGCCAGCGACCCGGTGTCGCCCATGAAGATCCGCGCCGGTGAGGTGTTCCACCACAGGAAGCCCAGGCAGGCGCCCATCGCCGCGGCGGCGACGAGGGTGACGTCGAGCGGGTCGCGGACGGTGTAGCAGCCGTCGACCAGCTCGGTGGCGCAGTCGTGACCGAACTGCCAGAACGAGATGATCACGTAACTGGCGAAGACCATCGCCGAGCACCCGGCGGCCAGCCCGTCCAGGCCGTCGGTGAGGTTCACCGCGTTGGAGAAGCCGGCGATGAACAGGTAGGCGAAGGCGACGAACAGGAACGCCGGCAGGGTCAGCGGCGCGATGTCCCGGACGAAGGAGACCGCCGTGGTGGCGACCGCGGCGCCCTGGTCGTCCTGGATGAGCGCGAGGACGGCGAAGGTCACCCCGATCACCAGCTGCCCGACCAGTTTGGCGGTCTTGTTCAGGCCCAGGCTGCGCCGGTACCGGATCTTGAGGTAGTCGTCGAGGAAGCCGACGGTGCCCAGGCCGATGAGCAGGAACAGCAACAGCAGCCCGGTGGCGGTCACACCGCGCCCGGGCTGGTTGATGAGGAACAGGTGGGCGATCAGGTAGCCACCGACGGTGGCCAGCACCATGACGGTGCCACCCATGGTCGGGGTGCCTTTCTTCGCCAGGTGGCTCTGCGGGCCGTCGTCCCGGATCTCCTGGCCGAACCCGTGCCGGCGGAACGCCTTGATCGCCAGCGGGGTCAGCAGGATCGAGATGACCAGCCCGAAGGCGGCCGCGACGAGGACGGACTTCACGCGCCGGCCCCGGGGTCGGCGCGTACGTCGGCGGCCAGGACGTCGGCGGCCAGCTGCTCCAGGGCGTAGGCCCGGGAGGCCTTGACCAGCACCACGTCGCCCGGGGCGAGCACCTCGGCCAGCAACCGCCGGGCTGTCTCCCGGTCGGGCACGTGCACCACTTCCTCCTGTGTGTGGGCTGCCGTCGCGCCGCTCGCCGTCCGTTCGGCGAGCGCGCCGGTGTGCAGCCCGATGGCGTCGTCCCCCACGGAGACGAGCAGGTCCACGCCGCCGCGCACGACGTCCCGGCCCAGCCGGGCGTGCTCGGCGTCGGCGCCGGGGCCCAGCTCCCCCATCGCGCCGAGCACCGCGATGCGGCGGCGCCCGGGCAGCTGGGCGAGCGCGGCGAGCGCGGCGCGCATCGACTCCGGGTTGGCGTTGTAGGCGTCGTTGACGACGGTGACCCCGTCGGCGCGGCGGGTGACCTCCATCCGCCAGCGGCTGCGCGGGCCGGCGGCGGACAGGGCGGCGGCGACCGCCGCCGGGGTCATCCCGGCCGCCAGCGCGGCACCGGCCGCGGACAGCGCGTTGGCCACCTGGTGCGCACCGACGACCTGCAGCTGCACCGGGTGCTCCTCGCCCGCGGCCACCAGGGTGAACCGGGCGCGGGCGGAGTCGTCCAGGGCGACGTCGACCGCGCGCACGTCGGCCCCGGCGCCGAGCCCGGTGCGCAGCACCGTCGCCGCGGTGCGCGGCGCCATGCCGGCCACCCGGGCGTCGTCGTCGTTGAGCACCGCGGTGCCCTCGGCGGGCAGCGCCTCGACCAGCTCGCCCTTGCTCTGGGCGATCACCTCGGCGCTGCCGAACTCGCCCAGGTGGGCGGAGCCGACGTTGAGCACGACCCCGATGTGCGGGCGGGCGATCCGGCAGAGCCGGGCGATGTGCCCGGGCCCCCGCGCGCCCATCTCCAGCACCAGGAAGCGGGTCGCGGCGTCGGCGGTGAGGACGGTGAGCGGCAGCCCGATGTCGTTGTTGAACGACCCCTGCGGGCTGACCGTGGGGCCGGCGGTGGCGAGCACCTGGCCGAGCAGGTCCTTGGTGGACGTCTTCCCCGAGGAGCCGGTGATACCGACGGTGACCAGCCCACCGGCGACCAACCGGCGGTGCACCTCGGCGGCCAGCCGGCCCAGCGCGGTCACCGGGTCGGCGACGACGACGGTGGGCAGCGCGGGGTCGGCCCGGGTGGCCAGCGCACCGACCGCGCCGGCGGCCGCCGCGGCCGGCAGGTAGTCGGCGCCGTCCACCCGCTCCCCCGGCAGTGCGACGAACAGGTCGCCGGCCGCCAGCGCGCGCGAGTCGGTGACCACCGCACCGGACACGGTCGGCGCGCCGGCGCCGGCCAGCTGGCCGCCGACGGCGGCGGCCACCTCGGCCAAGGTGAGGGGGATCATGCGTCCACCCGCGCGGAGAGCACCTCGCGCAGCACGGTGCGGTCGTCGAAGGGGAACACCTGCCCTGCCACCTCCTGACCGGTCTCGTGGCCCTTGCCGGCCACCAGGAGCGTGTCACCCGGGCGGGCGAGCGCGACCGCGGCGGCCAGCGCCTCACGCCGGTCACCGACCTCGAGCACCTCGGCCCGCCGGTCCGCCGGCACGTCGGCGGTCCCGGCGCGGACGGCGGCGCGGATGGCCGCCGGGTCCTCCGAGCGCGGGTTGTCGTCGGTGATGACCAGCACGTCGCTGCCGGCTGCCGCGGCCGCGCCCATCGCCGGGCGCTTGCCGGGGTCGCGGTCACCGCCGCAGCCCAGCACGGTCAGCAGCCGGCCAGGAGTCGCGCCGCGCAGGGCGTCCAGCGCGGTGGTCACGGCGTCCGGGGTGTGCGCGTAGTCGACGACGGCGACGAACCGCTGGCCGGCGTCGACCGGCTCCATCCGGCCGGGCACCACGGTCTCGGCGAGGCCGGCGACCGCTGCCTCGACCGGGACGCCGACGGCGTCGAGCAGCGCGACGGCGAGGACGGCGTTGGCCACGTTGAAGGCGCCCGGGAGGCGCAGCCGCGCGGGCCAGGAGCGGCCGCCGGGCCCGTGCAGGGTGAACCGGGAACCCCCGGCCGGCAGGGAGCTGACGTCGGTGGCCGACCAGTCGGCGGTGGTGGCGTCCCGGGTCGAGACGGTGACCGTGCCGGGGCGGGTCAGGCGGCGGCCGTACGGGTCGTCGACGTCGACGACCTCGGCTGCCGCGCGCCCGTCGAACAGCCGCGCCTTGGCGGCGAAGTAGCTCTCCATGTCGCCGTGGTGGTCGAGGTGGTCGCGGGAGAGGTTGGTGAAGCCCGCCGCGGCGAACCGGACCCCGCCGACGCGGTCCAGCGACAGCGCGTGGCTGGAGACCTCCATGACCACGGCGCGCACGCCGGACTCGACCATCGTCGCCAGCAGGGCGTGCAGGTCGGGCGCCTCCGGCGTCGTCCGGGCGCTGGGCAGCGTGGTGGTCGTCGGCGTCCCGTCGGGTCCGGTGCCGCGGGTGCGGGTCTGCACGGTGCCGATCAGCCCGCTGGTCCAGCCCGCCGCGGACAGCCCGGCCTCGACCAGGTAGGCCGTCGTCGTCTTGCCGTTCGTACCGGTGATGCCCAGCACGCTCAGCTGCTCGCTGGGCCGGCCGTACACCCGGCCGGCGACCGGGCCCAGCACCGCCCGGGGTCCGTCGACCACGCAGACCGGCAGCCCGGTCGCCCGGGCGTCGGCGGCGCCGGCGGGGTCGGTGAGGACGGCGGCCGCACCGCGCTCGGCGGCGTCGGCGGCGAACCGGGCGCCGTGGGTGCGCGCGCCGGGCAGCGCCGCGTAGAGGTCGCCGGGGCGGACCTCGCCCGAGGCGTGGGTCACGCCGGTGACGGCGGTGCCGGCGTCACCCTGGACCGGGTTCCCGACGAGGTCGGCGAGCTCGGCGAGGCGGAGCGGGCGGGTCCCCGCGGGCCGGGGCACCGAGCCGGGGACGGTCGGGGTCACGACAGGCCAATCTACCGGCGCCGGGCGCCGTGACCCGGCCGCCCACCCCTGCCCGTGTCGCGCGCCGTCCGTGCCCGCCGGACGGCCGGCCGGGACCCGGCCGGTCGGCGGCTGGCCGGTCAGGGGACCGAGAGGGTGAAGTCCGGGCGCGGCGCGCCCGAGGGCACCACGCCACCGGCGGTGAGCGCGTACCGCATCACGTCGGCGAAGACCGGCGCGGCGACCTGGCCGCCCTCGGCGTCGCTGGTCGGGCGCTCCAGGTCCACGGCGACGACGTACTGCGGGTCGTCGGCGGGGGCGTAGCCGACGAAGGTGGTGAAGTAGCCACCGCCCGCGTAGCAGCCGCACTCGGGGTTGGCCCGCTGCGCGGTGCCGGTCTTCCCGGCCACCCGGAACCCGTCGACCTCACCCAGCGGCGCGGTGCCGCCGGGGCCGACCACCGCCTCGAGCATGTAGGTGAGCTGGTCGGCGGTGTCCTCGCTGACCACCCGGGTCGCCTCCGGCCGCGGCGCCTCGGTGACGGTGCCGTCGGCGGCGGTCACCGACTCGACCAGCCGCGGCGGGATGCGCACCCCGCCGTTGGCGAGGGTCTGGTACACCGACGCCATCTGCAGGGTCGTCACCGACACGCCCTGGCCGATCGGCACGTTGGCCGCCCGGCTGGCAGTCCACTCCGCGGAGTCCTGCAGGATGCCGGCGCTCTCCCCCGGCAGCTCGATCCCCGTCTTCGAGCCGATGCCGAAGGCACGCAGATAGCCCTCGAACGTGCTGTCGCCGACCTCCCGGGCCAGCATGATCGTGCCGACGTTGCTGGACTTGGCCAGGATGCCGGTCACGGTGAAGTCGATGGGCGCGTGGTCGTGCGCGTCGGTGACGACGACGTCGCCGGCCTGGATGTGACCGTTGACGTTGAGCACCGTGTCGGCCCGGGCCTTGCCCTCCTCCACCGCCGCGGCGAGGGTGACCGCCTTCATCACCGAACCGGGCTCGTACACCTCCGAGACCACCGGGTTGCCCAGCAGCTCGGGGTCGGTGGTGTTGTACGAGCCGGGGTCGTACCCGGGACAGCCGGCCATGGCGACCACCTTGCCGGTGGCCACCTCCTGCACCACGGCCGAGGCGGTGGTGGTGAAGCCGTCCGAGCAGGCGGCGTCCAGGCGCTGCTGGACGACGAACTGCAGGTCCTCGTCGAGGGTGAGCGCGACGGTGCTGCCGTCGACGGCGGGCACGGTGTCGTCGATGCCCGACGGGATCGGGTTGCCCCGGCCGTCGACCTCGATCCGCTCCTCGCCGTCGGTGCCCGACAGCACGTCCTCGTAGCGCTGCTCGATGCCGGCCAGCCCGTCGCCGTCGCGCCCCACGAAGCCGACCACCTGGCCGCCGACCGCACCGGCCGGGTAGAGCCGCACCGGGTCGTCCTCGAAGAAGAGGCCCTGCCGCTCCTCCAGCGCGCGGATCCGGCCGGTCACCTCGGTGGAGACCCGTTCGGCGAGCACCACGTACCGGCTGTCCCGGGAGAGCTTCTCGGTCAGCTCGGCGGCCGGGACGTCGAGCAGCGTGGTCAGCGCCAGGGCGGTGCGCGCCGGGTCATCGACCAGCGTGGGGTCGGCGACCACCCGTTCGGCGTCCACCGAGTAGGCCAGCAGCTGGCCGTCGCGATCGGTGATCTGCCCGCGGACGGCGGCGATCGGGTAGACCTTCATCCGGTCGTTCTCCGCCGCCTGCGCGTAGGGCGCGCCGTCGACGCCCTGCAGCACGACGAGCTTGGCGACCACGACCACCAGCAGGGTGACCAGGAACGCCAGGCCCCACCGGTTGCGCTGGTCGCGCTGGGCCAGGCCCAGCGGCTCCCGCCGCCCGCCCTCCCGCCGGGGCCGCAGGCCGCCGGCGCGGCCGGCCGGACCGGTGGGTCGCGACGGGGTCCGCCGGGCCGTGCCCGGGCGGAACGGGGGCGGAGGACCTGCTGGCGGCACGGATCAGTTCCCGGGGGTCTGGTTGCTCTGCGGGGAGTCGGCGTTCTGCGGGGAGTCGGGGTCGGCGGGCTCGGGGGCGGGCGCGGGGACGGCGGTCCCGACGAGCACCGAGGTGCCGTCGGGCTGGAGCACGAGGTGTCCGGCGGAGCCGGGTGGGACCAGGCCCCCCTCCGTGGCGGCGCGGGCCAGCTCGGCTGCACTGTCGGCAGCGACGACCCGCTGCTCCAGTCGAGCCACCTCCTGGGCCTGCTCCGCGTTCGCCGTCCGCTGGCGGGTGGCCTCCAGGGAGTCGACGGCGATGGCGGTGTTGAGCAGGAGCAGGCCCAGCGTGGTGGCGACCAGCAGGCCGACGACGAGGAGCGCGAAGGGCGCCCGCCGTCGGCGGGTGGTGCGGGAGGGGCGCGGCGTGGGGCGGGAGGCCCCGGCGTCCCCGGGCACCAGCCGCAGCTGCGGCCTGGGCACCGGGCCGCTGCGCCGGGTCGGCGCGGTGCGTGGCACGTGGACCGGCCCGGTGGTGGCGGTGCGGGCACGCGGTGCGCCCACCCGTCCGGCCGTCGTCCGTGCCGGGGCGCTCACGCGGCCCTCCGGACCCGCTCGGCGGCGCGCACCCGGGCGGAGGCGGCCCGCGGGTTGACCGCGATCTCGTCCTCGCCGGGGGCCTCGCCGCCACGGGTGACCAGCCGGAGCACCGGGGCGTGCTCCGGCATGGGCACCGGCATCCCGGGCGGGGTGCGGTCGGTCGCCTCGGCGGCGAGGGTCTGCTTCACGATGCGGTCCTCGAGGGAGTGGAAGCTGATGACGGCCACCCGGCCACCGACGGCCAGCGCGTCGATGGCGGCCGGGAGGGCACGGGTGAGGACGCCGAGCTCGTCGTTGACCTCGATGCGCAGGGCCTGGAAGGTCCGCTTGGCCGGGTGTCCCCCGGTCCGCCGGGTGGCCGCCGGGATGGCGTCGCGGACCAGCTCGGCCAGCCGGGCGGTGCCGGTGAACGGCTCGCGCGCCCGCTCGCGCTCGATGGCGGAGGCGATCCGGCCGGCGAACCGCTCCTCGCCGTAGACCCTCAGCACCCGGGTCAGCTCGCCGCGGCTGTAGGTGTTGACCACGTCGGCGGCGGTGCGGGGGGCGCCGGGGTCCATCCGCATGTCCAGCGGGGCGTCGGTGGAGTAGCTGAACCCGCGGGTGGGGCGGTCCAGCTGCAGCGAGGAGACGCCGAGGTCGAAGAGGACGCCCTGGACCTCGTCCACCCCCAGGTCGGCGAGGACCTCGGGCAGCTCGTCGAAGACGGCGGGCACCAGGGTGGCGCGCTCGGCGCAGCCGGCGGCCGCGATCCGGGCCGCGGCCTCGGCGCGGGCGTCGGGGTCGCGGTCCAGGCCGATCAGGCGCAGCTCCGGGTGGGCGCGCAGCAGGGCCAGGGAGTGGCCGGCCAGTCCGAGGGTGCAGTCGACCAGCACTGCACCGGGAGCCTGCAGGGCCGGGGCGAGGAGCTTGGTCACCCGGTGCAGGAGCACCGGCACGTGCACGGCCGGGCCGGTGGCCGCTGCGCCGGCCGGGAGGTCGTCCGGGAGGTCGTCCGGGGTGGTGCTCATCGACGGACTCCTCTCCGGGCGCGTGGTCTCGGGCGGGGGCGGGACGGGACGGCGGTGGGGCTCAGGGG